>CALBVI010000382.1 GCA_937969395.1 uncultured Spongiibacteraceae bacterium
GCCTGACGCTAGAGGGACTGGCTTTAACAACTCTACGAAAAAAGTAAGATTGCCTGCATCGTCATGGATAGGAAGCACCTCTACATCCACGTGCTCCTTGCCTTTAGGGGTTTGATGTATGTGAAGGACGCGTTCTTTATGTTTTGATTCTTTGGCTGTTTTTAATGGGCAGTCTTCACCTGCTTGATCACAGGGCATTTGATAGCCATGTGATACCTGGTAGCACTTTGGCGCTGTGTCGAGCTTGATATCACCAAACGCCTGCCGGTAGTTTTGATTGGTTGCAAGAATTTGATAGTCAGCAGACACAAGGATTGCTGGGCAATCGTAGCCTTCTAGCATTTTGCTTAGCGAGTAATGGACTGGTATTTGATCGGTTGCGATAGTCATAGCATTTGTTTTGATGGTCTAGTGTCTGTCATATATGGCAGACAATAATGTCATATATGGCAAAATATATTAACTAGTTACTATAGATTTTTATAATTATTGTTGTAAAACAATTCGTTATAAGTGTTTTCTAGAGTGGCATGATAGCTGCTATCCAAGTATTCATTAAGACAATATTTGCAACTACCCACAACAATTTATCTTGCTTTAATGGTGATAAACGCAATGACGATCTACTCACAACCAGCTCCCGAAGTGATTCACTTCTTTGACGAATCCAGCAATACCTTTTCATATATTGTTCGCGATCCAAGCTCACAAGCTTGTGCAGTGATCGATCCGGTTCTGAATTTTGATTACCCCTCGGCTCATATTAGCTTCGAAGGTGCTGAAGCTATCATTCAATATATTCAAGAACATAAACTGGTACTTGAATGGCTTGTGGAAACGCATGTTCATGCAGATCATATTTCTGCTGCATCGCATATTCAGGGTGTTTTAGGTGGGAAGTTGATCATCAGTGAAAAAATAGTTGATGTCCAAAACACCTTTGGCAGAATCTATAACGAAGATGCTGAATTTAAGCGTGACGGCTCTCAATTTGATCGCCTGCTAAAAGATGGTGATCAATACCAGATTGGCAATTTAACAGCGACAGCTCTGCTGACACCCGGCCATACGCCAGCCTGTATGACCCATGTTGTTGTCGATGCGGCTTTTGTCGGTGACACATTATTTATGCCTGACTCAGGAACTGCGAGGGCTGATTTCCCCGGTGGTGATGCACTAGAGCTCTACCAGTCTACTCGCCGAATTCTCTCGCTACCAGAAACTACTCGACTCTTTATGTGCCATGACTACGCCCCAGACGGTAGGGAGCTAGAATACGAAACAACGGTTGCAAAACAGCGTGCCGAGAACGTGCATGTTAGAGACGGTATTTGTGAAAGTAAATTTACCGCCATGAGAGAAGAAAGAGATAGCTCACTCGATATGCCAGATTTAATATTACCTTCCTTGCAAGTCAATATGCGGGCAGGGCATCTACCTTCTGCCGAGCCTAACGGTATGGTATACCTAAAAATTCCAGTTAATGCCTTCAATTAAATAGCAACAGGTATACCCTCAAATGAATATCAAAAAGATAAATAAATGGGTTAGTGTATCTGACCAAATTAATGCATTCGATGTTATTGAATTAAAGGCACAAGGATTTGATGTTGTTGTATGTAATCGCCCTGATAATGAAGCATTAGATCAGCCTTGCTTTCAAGAAATAGAAGTGGCGGCTAAGCAGTCTGATATTAAAATTATTTATTTACCATTTTCAGGCAACAATCTTACTCATGACATTGTTGAGCGCTTCCAATACTTACTAGATGGAAAGCAACAAATTCTAGCTTATTGCCGTACCGGTAATCGTTCTTGTAATTTATGGGCGGCAAGTTCAGCTGTTATGGGAATAACACCAGAAGCAATAATTTCACAATCTAATAGCGTTGGTTACGATGTAAAAAAAACGGTAGCGCTTTATTCAAATAAGGACGTTCAGATGAGTGATGAAAAAAATAGCGACTCAATGGCAAAACCGCTGTATGACATTGTTGTTGTCGGTGGCGGAAGCGGGGGAGTTGCTGTCACAGCCAGCCTATTAAAACGTAACAAGGATCTTCGTATAGCAATTATTGATTCTGCAGAGGAGCATTTTTACCAGCCCGGCTGGACAATGGTGGGCGGCGGTGTTTTCTCAGCTGAATCAACAAGGAAACAAAATAAAGATTTAATCCCGAAAAATGTAACTTGGATAAAAAACGCTGTTACCGAGTTTTTACCTAACGACAATATGGTTACGCTGGATAACAAGAACAACATTTATTATCAGCAGCTTATTGTATGTCCCGGTCTTAAATTGAACTGGGCTGGTATTGAAGGCCTAGAAGAAACCCTCGGTAAAAATGGCGTGACATCAAATTATCGCTATGACTTATCATCGTACACTTGGGAACTGGTGCAATCGCTAAAGCAAGGTAAAGCGATATTTACTCAACCGCCGATGCCAATTAAATGTGCTGGCGCACCGCAAAAGGCACTTTATCTATCAGCCGATCATTGGTATAGACAGGGGCTACTAAGTAAAATAGATATCCATTTTTATAATGCTGGCGGTGTACTTTTCGGCGTTGACGCTTATGTGCCCGCATTGCAAAGCTATATCAATAAATACCAAGCAAATACGCATTTTAATCATCAGTTAATTAAAATTGATGGTGATAAGCAAAAGGCTTACTTTAAAACGAATAATGAAAATAGCGAAGAGGTTATCATAGAACAGGAGTTTGACATGATTCATGTTTGTCCTCCTCAAGTTGCTCCCGACTTTATTGCCAAAAGTCCATTAGCAGATAGTGCCGGGTGGCTTGATGTTGACCAGCATACCTTAAGGCATAAACAATTTAATAATGTTTGGGGGTTAGGTGATGTAATGAATACACCTAACGCAAAAACCTTGGCGGCGGTGAGAAAACAAGCACCGGTAGTCGCACAAAATATTTGTGACGTTATCGCCGCCAAAGAACCTGAATATGGTTATGACGGCTATGGATCATGTCCGCTAACAGTAGAGCGCGGTAAAATTGTTTTAGCTGAATTTGGTTATGGCGGTAAAATTCTTCCCACGTTTCCTGAGTGGTTGCTACAGGGTACTAAACCGACAGCACTGGCATGGTGGCTAAAAAAGGATATTCTGCCAGGTTTTTATTGGTACGGTATGCTTAAAGGTCACGAATTGTTGGCATCACCAAAACCCCTAAGCTGTTTAAAGTAAAATTGAATGATGCATTTAGCGCTCTCTTATATTCCGATTCTAACTTGGGCGAAAGATTATAACCGTCATATATTAGCAAGCGACTTGATAGCAGCAGTCATCGTAACGATTATGCTTATCCCTCAGTCGCTTGCGTATGCATTACTTGCGGGTTTACCGCCTGAAGTGGGTTTATACGCAACGATACTGCCATTAATCGTTTATGCCGTATTTGGTAGCAGTCGCACTCTGTCAGTTGGCCCAGTTGCTATTGCGTCACTCATGACAGCGGCATCATTAAGTGACATTGCACAGCAAGGTAGCCATGATTATTTGGCTGCAGCTATTACGCTGGCAATGCTTTCTGGCATATTCTTATTGATGCTCGGTGTATTAAAGCTAGGGCTGCTCACTAATTTTTTATCACACCCTGTCGTGTCAGGTTTTATTACTGCCTCAGCAATACTGATTGCCTTTAGTCAGTTTAAATATATTCTAGGTGTTAATGCAGAGGGTGGTGATGCAATAACATTAATAACGTCACTGCTGTCGTCGCTTCAACAAATCAATATTCCTACCATTATCATTGGTTTGGGTGTTTTGTTGTTTCTGTTTTCGGTTAAAAACTCCGGCACTTCATTTTTGATGATGTTCGGTTTATCAAAAAGAACGTCACAATTAACAACAAAAGCAGCACCAGTAATCGGTGTTTTAGCAACAATATTGATCGTAAGCTATATGTCGTTGCATGAGCAGGGCGTCGCTATTGTCGGGCAAATACCCAGCGGATTACCAAGGCTTGCTATCCCTCAATTTTCTATAGCGTTAATCGAGCAGCTAGCAATGCCGGCAATATTCATTTCCATTATTGGTTACGTAGAATCTATTTCAGTGGGAAAAACTTTAGCCGCAAAGCGACGTGAAAAAACTGATGCTAATCAAGAGTTAATTGGCTTAGGCGCGGCTAATATCGCATCGGCTATATCCGGTGGCTTTCCTGTGACTGGAGGCTTTTCGCGCTCGGTGGTTAATTTTGATGCAGGTGCGGTAACGCAGGCTGCCAGCATTTATACCGCAATAGGTATTGCCATCGCCTCAATGTTATTAACGCCAGTTTTATTCTACTTACCTAAAGCTACTTTGGCTGCAACAATTATTATCGCTGTTGTTTCGTTAATTGATTTTTCAATTGTTAAAAAGACCTGGAGTTATTCTAAAAGCGATTGCTTTGCAGTAATTATCACTATCGTAGTAACGCTATTGTTTGGGGTTGAAGCCGGTGTTATTTGTGGTGTCTTGGTGTCGATTTTTTTACACTTATACCGAACAACAACACCTCATATTGCAGAAGTAGGTTTAATCGAAGGTACACAGTTTTTTAAAAATGTGCGTCGCTTTCATGTGATTACTGATCCACATATTCTGTCACTACGCATCGATGAAAGCTTGTTTTTTGGCAATGCAAGTTATATGGAAGACAAAATTTACCATTACTTATTTAATGATGATCAAATCGGCCATGTCATTATTATCTGTAGTGCGGTTAATGAAATTGATTTTAGTGCGCTGGAGACACTAAAAAATATTAATGAACGCTTAATTGAACAGGGCGTGATCTTGCACTTATCAGAAGTCAAAGGCCCGGTACTGGATGCTTTGACTAACGTTGATTTTATTGAGAGCTTATCGGGTAATGTCTATGTGTCACAGTTTGAGGCATTTAATGACAATACAAACTCAAAAATAGAATATAAATAATCCTCAGATCTTTCCAAACCAACAGAGTGTTTATTAGTAGCAGCGCTATACATTTTTATACTTAGATGTAATGATTCAGCATTTTAAATCTATTATTAATAATTATCCGTCGAGAATTTTCATCATTTTTGAATTTAGACATATTCAGAATGAATAGCCTTAGAGGCGGTGTAATAAGCTGAAACATGAGTGAAGGTACTATGAAATTATATCTGCAAACATCGCTCAATAGGCGAATTGATTTAGAGTCGAAATTTATTACCAATAGCTTACAGGCTTGCTCAACGCTCCCCATTTCATTGTTCACATCCATTATATTGTCATTAATACTCACACTCTTTTTAGTACCTACAGTGAGTGCATCAGAAGCCGTGTGGCCATCAAAAACCACCTATAACTATGCAACTGTAAACGGCAAACGTATTTTTTATCGAGAGGCTGGGGAACAACACAAACAGACCATTGTGTTGTTGCACGGCTATCCCTCATCCTCACATACTTATCGTGAGCTTATACCGTTATTGTCTGGTCGTTATCATGTTATTGCCCCTGACTATCTAGGTTCTGGTTATAGTGAACGTCCTGATCCCGCTGAGCAGCAATACACCTTTAACTTATTAGCAGAGTACGTAGAGGGATTACTTAACCAACTCAAGGTAAAAAGATATAGCTTATACATACAAGATTTTGGTGCGCCAGTTGGCTTTAGAATGCTATTGAATAACCCAAATAAACTTGATGCGCTTATTGTACAAAACGGTA
>CALBVI010000383.1 GCA_937969395.1 uncultured Spongiibacteraceae bacterium
GGCGATCAACAGGGTTAAATCTTCGGTGATAATCGCTTGCTGGAATTGTTGGCAGCGCATCAGTTTTTCGCAACTTTTGTGGCATCGTACTGATCGTTTGCGATGCGCATAAACGTTGCAACACAGCTGGCTATTGGGTCATTGATGTCTTCTTGAAAGGCATAGCCTTTAACGAAAACAATATTTTCCGTAATTCGATAAACTTTTGCTTTTGCAACAACGCTGGCATTAGGTTTGGCTGCGCGCATATAGTCGATGCGTAAATCCAGAGTGGGAGATAATTGATATTCATTTAATACTAGCGGTACAGAAAATCCGCAGGTGGAATCAAGCAGGGTGGTTAATGCACCGCCGTGGATAATACCGCTGGCGGGGTTACCAATTATCTTTTCGCTATAGGGTAGCTCGATTGTCAGCTGTCCGTCTTCAACGTCAGTGATTGTTAGCCCGAGTATGCGGCAGTGGTTTGCAGCATCGAGAAATGTTTGTGCCTGATCGATCGTAATGCCTGATAGGCTCATAAATAATTACTTTTATGGTAATTGTAAAGTGAAACAGCCACCGGAAGCGTAGTCGGCTGTGGCCTCAATATTAGATAGCTGTATGGTGCCATATTTATCTTTACAGTGATGAATAGCTGCAATTTTTTGTGAGAAAAACAAACCTAAATTAGTGCTGCCGCTGTTGAAGTCAATGCTGCGGTCTTTGTTGTTTAGATTGTCGATAATGGATTGCGGATAACCTTGACCATCGTCAATAATATTAACGGTTAAAAAACCGTTCGATTTCTGCGCCTGAACACGTATCGTTTTGTTGGTATATTTTGCGCAGTTAACCAAAATGTTGTTAACAATGCCTGCGACTAAATGCTCATCAAAAAAACCAGTAAGGTCGGGATTGCAATCAAGGGTGACAACAACGTTGTTAATATCAAAAAGCAGCTGTTGAGAGGCGACTTGTTCTTCGAGGAAGTCAGCGACATAAACTTCGGCAACATTAAGTGACAGCTGATCATTTTCGAGCCGGTATAAACCCAGTAAGTAAATCAGTGCATTGTTAATTCGAGACGCTTCACCTCTTAGTGTGCTGTAGTTTTTCCTTTGTTGTGGATTGTCGTCGGCATTAATGTCTATAACATCATCCAGCGATGTGAGCAGCATACTCAGTGAATTTTTTATATCGTGGACTGAGGATGCAAGTAACATTGAGAAATCAATGCTTGCCTCTGTCGTGCTGTTGGATGAATGATCTTTTTGCATATTGGTATTCTTTGCTGTCTGGCAATAGTCAGCCGCTAGTATCTAGGGCGCGGCAAGTGATAATTTGTTGAGATGATCGCAGAGAATTTTATATCGATCGTACATAGGGTGATCAGTAGCGATATGGGCCAGTTTTTGTTTGGCCGCGGTACATTGATGTAGCTGCTCTTCTGTTGCGCCTTGTGCGCTCATTTCACGAACAAGAGCTAGCATTAAATTGAGGTTTAAGCCGGCATTATTTGGGTAGTGGCGCAGCGCTTGGCTGAATAGCTTGATCGCTTTGCTGTATTCTTTTTGTGCAAAAAGTTCTTTGCCGGTGTTATTGAGATCAATAGCTTGTTGCTTGCCTTTTTGACTTAGTGGCTCGTCAGATATGCGATCAATAGCATCAGAAACCTCTTCGTTGTCTTTATAGGTGTCCGCGAGTTTTTTGAGTAGTGTCTGCGACTTATCATGATCGCCAACCGATTTATAGGTTTGCGCCATATCGAGTAACAATTGTGCCGGTTTGGTAATCGTTTTTTCTAGGCGGTCTTGAATAGAACTGATCTTTTTTTCTGATGCGGCGATATCACCTGTGTTGGCGATAACGTTTGCTTCGATAATGTCCGATTGCAGCTCAACGGTTGGATCATCTTTATATTTACGTTTTACACGTTTTAATGCTTCGTTCGCATCTTTGAGTCGGCCTTTAGGATCGTCACTATGTTCCATTTCTTTAGATATAGTGCGAACCAGTTGAAAGTGTTGTTCGGGTGATTCATAAACTGAGCTGTTGCCGAGGCGAATAACTTTTTTCCGTGATTTTTCGGCGACTGCCCAATCGTGATTTTCTTCGCTAATGTCTGCTAGTGTTTCCTGCCGCATAATGGCATTGGGTGATAGTTCGACGGCTTTCTCCAATATCTTTTGGGCGCCAGCAACATCGCCTTGGCGTCTTTTTATATCTGCCATGCAGTCATAAATCTCTAAGCAGAGACAGCCATTGTCGATAAGTTTGTCAAATGTCGCTTCGGCCTCATCGAGTTCATTGAGGGCCATTAATGATTTGCCTAAGCCAATTGAAGCCCATTCGATATCACGTTCTTCTAATATACCTTGATAGACTTTCTTAGATTGTGCGAACTGATGCTTTTTAAAGAAACAGTTGCCCATGAGTCGATAGCAGCGTTGCTCGTATTTATCGTGCATATTAATGCGCTGTTGGCAAAGCGCTATAGCTCGATCAAAGTCTAGGCGATCAATACAGCTGTTGATTTCATAGAGAGCTTCTTTTTCTATGACTAAGCGATTAAGGCGCTTTTCTAAAACAGCTTGAGTAAACGGTTTGGTAAGGTAGTCATCCGGTTGATATTCCAGTGCGCCGAATACCATGTCTTTAGTGGTTTCAGCGGTAATCATCATATAGAGACTGGTTTGCTTTAATGAATTTTTGAAACGCAGCTCCTCAAGGATTTGTTGGCCGTTTTTATTGTCGCCAAGATTGTAGTCGGCAAGAATGATGTCATAAGCGGTTTCATCGCACTTCTCAATGGCTTCTTCGCCGTTAACAGCGGTATCCACATGTTTTACGCCAAAATTCTCTAGCATTCGGCGAATTGAACCGCGCATGTCGGGGTAGTCATCAATCACTAATGCTGTTTTTTGCTTGTAGATCTTAATTACATCAAGTCTAGTTATGGCCATAATCGATTGCTTATGAAGTATGATATGCAGGTTATTGAAAACGATGAATTAAATTTTAATCATGTAGCTGCCATGTAGTATAGATGAGTTTATATTTTTTGCCGTTACCGAAAGGAATATGTTGTGTTAGAAGAAAAGCTATTAGAGCCCCTAGAACCTAGGCAGCAGCTTGTTATTGCCGCCGTTGCGGTAAGGCGGATGTACCCAAATTATGCGTTATTCTGTGAACTGACCGAGTTTGCCGATGCAAAAAAATTCAAAAATATCTTAGCTTTAGTGTGGGAGTTTTTGAGTGGAACTAATGAGACGGTTGATTTTGATAAGCAGCAAGTAAAGCTGGATCTTATTACTCCCGATGCGGCCGATTACGATATGTATGGTGTTTGGCCAGCATTAGATGCTGTTGCTGGCTTAAGTTTGCTCATAGGTGCATGTAAACATTGGCATAGTGATGAGGTTAAGAGTGTATTCAAATTATCTTATTCCACGGTTGAATCTTATATCGAACTATTGGGGGAGGGGGAATCAGGTGTCGAGCATCCACTTCATCAGGTTAATTTCTCTTTTATGCAGGATGCTGTAGCTCAATTAATCTCGGTTCAAGAGAAAAAAAGCCGCAAAGAGGTGGTTAAGCAACTACAGCAATTGGCTGATAGGGTTGAGTCGAGCAATATTGGCTTAATTGTTTGAGGTATTTTGGTGCGTACGCATTGCCTATGGTGCGGTTTGCTTCTTATAATGGTGCAAATGTTGACAGTATGTGTGTTTGGCTTCAAAAGAAACCTTCCGTACTACTTTAGCAATGATCAATAAGTCTTTGAAAGTTAAAGGCTAATAATAAATTTATGCTTCTAGGATTTCGATTATGCTCCTTTTGAAACGCTTTACTGCTGTTATATCGCTATTGCTTTTATTCCCCTCTTTTACCTTCGCTGAAAGTGAATTGAATGGTGCCAATACATCGTGGATATTAACGTCTACGGCGCTGGTGTTGTTTATGACGCTGCCAGGTTTGGCACTTTTCTACGGCGGTTTGGTTCGTAGTAAGAATGTACTCAGTATATTAATGCAGTGTTTTTCTATTGCTTGTATGGCCTCAATATTATGGTTTGTGATGGGTTACAGCATTGCATTTACTGAGGGTGGTATGTTCAGTGGTGATTTTAGTAAGGTGCTTTTAGCGGGGGTTATGGAAGACACGCTGAGCGGCGATATTCCAGAAAGTGTGTTTGTGATGTTTCAAATGACATTTGCGATTATTACGCCTGCGTTAATTATTGGTGCTTTTGCCGAGCGGATGAAGTTTTCTGCGGTCATGCTTTTTTCAGGGGTTTGGTTGTTGGTAGTTTATGCACCTGTTACTCATTGGGTATGGGGCGGCGGTTGGCTAGCAGAGATGGGCTTGCTTGATTTCGCGGGCGGCACCGTCGTACATATTACTGCTGGTGCAGGAGCACTAGTGGCCGCACTTGTTTTAGGTAAGCGAAAAGGCTTTGGTGAAGTTGCGCTACCTCCGCACAATATGACAATGACGCTTACTGGTGCCGGTATGTTATGGGTTGGCTGGTTCGGCTTTAATGCCGGTAGTGCCCTAGCTGCCAATGGTGATGCTGGTATGGCTATGCTGGTTACGCATTTGTCTGCATCGGCAGGTGCTATTACTTGGCTGACGATTGAGTGGGTTAAATATGGTAAGCCAAGTGCATTAGGTGCTGTTACAGGTATGGTTGCGGGTTTGGGAACGATTACCCCAGCTTCAGGTTATGTTGGTCCCGCTGGCGCGCTGGTTATTGGTGTTAGTGCTGGTGTGATTTGTTTTTATGCAACATTATTGATCAAGCAAGTATGGAAAATTGACGACTCATTAGATGTTTTCCCAGTTCACGGTGTTGGCGGTATTTTAGGTACGTTTATGGCGGGTATTTTTGCCAGTTCAGAATTAGGTATTTTCAGTGGTCAGGGTCTGGCTGAGGGCGTAAGTATTAGCCAGCAACTAGGGGTGCAGGTGACTGGTATCGTGGCGACCTTTGTTTATACCGCTATTGTTTCTTACCTATTATTGAAAGCAATTGATGCCGCTATCGGTTTGCGGGTTACTGATGATGAAGAAACAGAGGGTTTAGATGTTGTCTCTCATAATGAAAGAGGTTACGACCTTTAACCGGATCAGTAAATAAACACATTATTCACTTCAATAAAGCTTGGTTTGTTACGTTAAGGCGTGACCCAGGCTTTGTTTGTATATAATCTTCTGCTTTTGTTCTTATAACTTACTCAGCTGATCATTGGAAAATGAAAAAACTCACTTTATATAGCACGCTAGGCTGTCATCTATGTGAACACGCTTTAGATATTATTCAACCTTTGATAAATAGTAGGGAAGGGTCAGAATATGTGCTTGAAGAGGTGGATATTGCTGACTCAGATCAGCTTGTCGAGCTATATGGTATTCGCATTCCTGTTGTTAAGCGTTTAGATACACAGGCTGAAATTGGATGGCCGTTTGATCGGCAGCAGTTTGTTGAGTTTTTGTGCTAGCCGGTAATGTCGGTTGGAAGTATTTTTTGACCCTAGTTTGAAAAATGCCAATGGTTCCGTTGGGTGCTAAGTAATAAGGTGAAAGGTAATAAGGTAATAAGGTAATAAGGT
>CALBVI010000384.1 GCA_937969395.1 uncultured Spongiibacteraceae bacterium
CGCCAATACGGGTAAATCCAAGCCTGCCACACTGTGTTTCATGACGCCGTCAATCCAGCACTCGGCCGACTCGCGATCATTGAGATAACCCAGTTCAACCGCTTGCTCTTGCCCCTGCGAATAGGCATAAGCCCCCACCGGCAAAGCTGGGCTGACCAAGTGCAGCAAATGCAGTATCGAGCTATTCATTGGAAAAACGCTCAGGGCTGTTTATTTCTAACCGTTCAAGACTGTTTATTCTTAACTGCTCAAGGCTGTTTATTCCTAATCGCTCAAGGCTGCTCATGACTTAATGCTCATGGGAATGACTACTATCGTGATCGTGGGAATGACCATCGCTGTGGGCATGCCCTCCGTTACTATGCCCACTACCATGATAGGCACCATTCTCTGGATGAAAGGGGCGCTGACAGCATTCAACGACTAATCCCAGGCCTTGCAGCATGGCATCCAACACATGATCGTGCTGATAGCGTAACCAGCCCTCACCGATTTGTAATGGCACATGGCGGTTGCCTAAATGGTAGGCACCCCGCATCAACAAATGCGGATCAGTACAGCTCACTTGCGAAACGGTTTCCTCGGCAGCGACAATTTGTATCAAGGTATTGTCACTGCAACGCAACACATCACCGTGCTCTAACACCCGACCGCGCTCTAAAAACCAAGCCAGCTCTTGCCCGCAAGCTGTCGTCGCACGATGCCGACTTTTTTGTCGTTGCTGAAAATCTAATTCAATACTAAGCGCGCTTTGGTCCGCTGCAATATCACTTAATTCATAACATTCTTTCATTTATTCTTAACAACCTTTTCAAACATCTAGAGCAATTATCTAAAGCAACACATTTAAAATTACAGCTTCTAAAACAAGGAATAACGCTGCGCTAATGGCAATACATCTGCCGGTTCGCAAATAAGCAGCTCACCATTGGCACGCACTTCATAGGTTTCAGGATCAACCTCCATTTGCGGCTGCCAATTATTGTGAATCATATCGGCCTTAGTAACGCTGCGACTGTTTTTGCAAGCCACTAACAATTTATCTAAGCCAAGCGCATCGGCAACACCTGCGCGAATCGCCGCCTCGCTGACGAAGTTGACTGAAGTCGCAGTAACGGCTTTACCAAAGGCACCGAACATCGGTCGATAGTGAACTGGCTGTGGCGTAGGGATTGACGCATTAGGGTCACCCATCGGGGCCGCGGCAATCATTCCGCCTTTGATAATCATCGCCGGTTTAATGCCAAAAAACATCGGTTTCCAAAGCACTAAATCCGCCAACTTGCCCACTTCAATCGAACCCACTTCATGACTGATGCCATGAGCAATCGCTGGGTTAATGGTGTATTTGGCAATATAGCGTTTAGCTCTTAAGTTATCGGAATAGTTACTGTCGCCTTTGAGCGCACCACGCTGTACTTTCATTTTGTGCGCCGTCTGCCAAGTGCGGGTAATCACTTCACCCACTCGCCCCATCGCCTGTGAATCTGAAGCAATCATTGAGAACGCGCCGAGGTCATGCAAAATATCTTCAGCGGCAATCGTTTCGCGACGAATACGCGAATCAGCAAAAGCTACATCTTCGGGAATATTAGGATCTAAATGATGACAAACCATTAACATATCGAGATGTTCATCCACGGTATTAACGGTATAAGGTCTGGTGGGATTGGTTGATGATGGCAACACATTAGACTCACCACAGGCCTTAATAATATCCGGTGCGTGACCACCGCCAGCGCCTTCGGTGTGATAAGTATGAATAGTACGACCTTTAAACGCGGCCAAGGTGTCCTCAACAAAACCCGACTCATTTAAAGTGTCAGTATGAATCGCTACCTGCACATCATACTTATCGGCAACGGTTAAACAGTTGTCGATAGACGTCGGCGTTGTACCCCAGTCTTCATGCAGCTTTAACCCCATAGCACCAGCGGCTAATTGCTCTTCTAAGCCCTGCGGTAAGCTGGCGTTACCCTTACCTAAAAAGCCAATATTCATCGGCAGGTTTTCAACTGCCTGTAACATTTTGCCAATATGCCAAGGACCAGGCGTGCAGGTCGTTGCATTCGTGCCGGTAGCAGGACCGGTTCCACCCCCGATCATAGTGGTGACGCCGCTCATCAATGCTTCATCAATTTGTTGCGGGCAGATAAAATGAATATGCGAATCAACACCACCCGCAGTTAAGATCTGCCCCTCCCCCGCAATCACTTCGGTACAAGGGCCAATAATAATCGTGATACCGCTTTGAATATCAGGATTACCTGCTTTGCCAACTGCCTGAATACGACCGCCTTTAATCGCTACATCCGCTTTGACGATGCCCCAGTGATCTAGAATCAATGCATTGGTTATAACGGTGTCCGGCGTTTCGCTACTGGCGCGCTGACTTTGGCCCATGCCATCGCGAATCACTTTACCGCCGCCAAACTTCACCTCTTCGCCGTAATGAGTAAAATCTTTTTCGACTTCAATCCAGAGTTCAGTATCGCCAAGGCGTACTCTATCGCCAACAGTCGGCCCATACATGTCGGCATAAGCGCGACGATCAATGGTTGTCATGATGTTCTCCACAATTTTTTTGATAACGATTCATAATTCATATAGCTCTTCATGCACATATCTTCTGAATCAAAACTACAACTTACCCATGGTCTCGCCACGAAAACCATAGACAATGCGATCGCCAGCCAACGCGACTAGCTCTATTTCTCGCTCCTGCCCTGGCTCAAAACGCACAGCAGTGCCTGCGGCAATATTTAATCGAAAGCCACGACTGGCAGCACGGTCAAACTGCAAAGCCGGATTAGTCTCAAAAAAGTGATAATGCGAACCCACTTGAATCGGCCTGTCGCCACTATTGGCAACGGTTAGCATTAATGTTTCGCGACCGGGGTTAAGCTCGATCTCACCGGATTTAACCTCTATCTCACCTGGAATCATGACAGCACTCCTAAACAATGGGGTTGTGGACAGTGACAAGCTTGGTGCCGTCGGGAAACGTTGCCTCAACTTGCACATCGTGAATCATCTCAGCAACACCATCCATGACATCATCAGCGGATAGAATGGTGCGGCCATAACTCATCATTTCGGCGACGGATTTACCTTCACGGGCACCTTCCATTATCTCGGCACTGATCAAGGCAATGCTCTCAGGATAATTGAGCTTCAAACCTTTAGCCTTACGACGCTCGGCTAATAACGCTGCGGTAAAAATCAGCAACTTATCTTTTTCGCGGGGACTTAATTCCATAATCTATTCCTGTTATTTCCGATACTTCTTTTATTTTAAGAACATTTACCTTGAGAACGTTTATCTTGCTGACATTTCAAACGTTAACTTTTCAAATACTAAATTTTCAATTTATCGAACCGCTAAGTATTCCAAATTCTTGGCCGCAACATTGGACGGTTCATTAACAGCGGTCGCAACTGCCGCCAGATACGCTCAAAACCGCGACGACAATGCTCTGCCGAATCGCCGAGGTAGCGAACCAATAACAATTCACCCCGTACGGTTAACCCCCAGCGATCGGACTCGGTTGGTAAGTCTGTTAATTCGGCGCGTAAATCATCTAATGAAAGCTTATAGTCAGGCCGAATCGTGGCAAAAAAAGTCCCGCTAACCGAGTGACTAGCCATACCCCAAGGTTGAGACAACATATCGCTGCCCCCTTCAAAATTAACCCGATCAATATAGACCGGCTTACCGTCACGAAAAATCTCGATACGCTGCTTCAAACTACCGGATTCAAATCGTTCGCCACTTGCTTTACGGCCTAAACAAACGACATCCCAGCCAATCAATACCGCATCACCTGTCAGCTCAAAGCGATTTAGCAATTCGCCGCGGGCGCCGTTAAACAAAATAGTCTCTTGCGGCAACCACTCTAAGGCCGAACCCGCAGCCAGTGTTGCGTGAACCCCCTGATACTGTGGCGACGCCTGTTCGGCCACGCGGTACAACTTACCTGCCGCTGGTGTGGTCAATAAAGCCTGTGCATCGGATTGTAAATCTACCCCAATGGCTAAATTATCCCCTGCCACCATGCCCCCAGGCGGGTGTAATAAATAAACATGGCACAGCGAACCTTCAGGATAAAAAGGCCTTTGCACTCGCAATGGTCCATGATGATTAACTGATTGCAGCACTGTACGTAGAGGCTTAGCTTTAAACTGTAATTGTAATGACGCCTGCCAACCATCAGCCGCTTGCTCAGCCGTAGGACGAGCAGTAGACCTCGCGATGGACGAGCCCGCAGGTAATAATTCAGCAACAGCCTGTACCAACCTTGTTATTCCTTATTTCTATGGTTTGAAAATTAAAGCTAAAAACATTCGAACAATGACAGCAATTATTGCACCACTTATGAACAAAACCGTGATTTAACTTGAAAGCAGCCTCAAACTCAGTAATAACAAGGCTTCGAGCAATGTTGTCGATAGCAATAAAAGGCTTATCTAAAAATTAAACCCTCTATCACACAAACAGAATTGCACCATTAACGTGCAAAGCTTTTGCTAGCCTTACCTGATAAAAAAAAATACAATCCTAAGCTCTACACCGGCATCTACCGTTTTCGCTTTTTCATCTCAGAGACAAAATATGTTCACCAATGACCGCGTTGAAACTTTTCTGCAACAAGCCAAAGCACTACTGCCTGATGCCAACATCACTGCAGATATTGAGAAAAACTTAAAGGCGTTGGCGCAATCTACTTTCAGCAAAATGGATATGGTCAGCCGCGATGAATTTGAAGCGCAAAAAGCCGTGCTGCAACGTACTCGGGAGAAGCTTGATCAACTAGAACAACAGCTAGCTGAGCTCAGTAAGCAATAACAAGTAATAAATAACAATCGAAGCTAACTATAATAAAGACCTATAAAGTAGCTATGACATTCCCATCACGCGCTTAAACGGCTAAGTAGACACTGGCTTTTCTAGCGCTTTATAGCGGCAAATACCTATTGAGTTACCGTGATTAAGTCGGCTTACTTAACTGCAGTTATACCTAAGAAAAAGCATTATTTTTTGCATCATACGAGTAATAATAAGTATTGAAATCAATGCCAGATAAATGCCCACTAATAAAAATAATTTAAAGTATTAGTGAGCAGACCCTAAAGGGTGCCATGACATTTAAACCAAAAAAAATAAATAACCAGATATTAGATCAAGAAGAAGCCTTTCTAATTCGATCCTCTTTTTACATTGCAGCTGTTGCTGCTTTTTGTATTGCTTTATTTTGTATTAATAATTTTATGCAAGGGCGAATTTACCTTGGTCTACTAACATCTTTTATCGTTGTTATCTGCCTCACTATTTTATGGGGCAATTTAAAAAACCGCTATCAGCCACTGCTATTCAGTTTATTGTTATTACCTATTGTCGCGTTCGCTATCATCATGTCTTTTAAAAAACTTGGTCTAATAGGTACTCTGTGGATTTTCCCTATGGTACTGGCGATATTTTCTGTTCTCAAAGAACGTCATGCCTGGCTCGCCAACAGCTTATTTTCTAGCGCTATTTTATTTGAAGTGTGGGCTACTTTTGACTCGCCAACCGCTATTAGGTTATCGATTACTTTTGTCGCTACCATTCTTTTTGTCGGTATTTTTAAACGCCATATCTCAACACACCATTCTGAGCTTGAAAAAGCGGCTACGGAAGACTCTCTAACAGGCTTACTTAACAGAAGCCGATTAAATAGTGAACTTGAACTAGCCTATAACCAATTCCACCGTTTAAAACTGCCGATGTCGATGTTAGTAATCGATATCGATAAGTTCAAAAACATTAATGATACCTTTGGTCATTTGGATGGCGATAAAGTATTAAGCGGTATCGGTCATTTTTTTAAACAACGCTTTCGTCCCACAGATACGGTCTTTCGAATTGGCGGTGAAGAATTTTTAATTATTTTATGTAACACCAATATTACGAGCGCTAAAACCATTGCCAACAGACTGCTTAAGGAGATTGAAACACTGTCACTCCTGCCTCAACAAAAAGTAACCGTCAGCATAGGTATTGCTGAGCTTAAGCCAGATGATGATGTAGAAAAGTGGATGATACGTGGCGATGAAAATTTATATACCGCCAAGTCCAATGGCCGTAACCAAGCAGCAGCATAAAAATATGCTTAGGAGCTCATATTAAAACAAACATAATATCGGTTCCTATCTCAATCCATTAAAAACCGTTAAACTCAAGCCAGCACTGCTAGTTAGCTGTTACTTAAACATTGTCACATTGACTTCCATGGAGGGAAGGTATGTCACTTGCCATTGCCTATACACGCGCCAAATGTGGTGTCGATGCGCCATTAGTTACTGTTGAAACTCATCTGTCTAACGGCTTACCCGCTTTTAATATTGTTGGCCTGCCAGCAACTGCGGTTAAAGAAAGTAAAGATCGCGTGCGCAGTGCCATCATCAACTCACACTTCGAGTTTCCCGCTAGGCGAATAACCATTAACTTAGCGCCTGCTGATTTACCTAAGGAGGGCGGCCGTTTTGATCTGGCGATTGCACTGGGGATTCTTGCAGCATCAGGACAAATTCCTAGCGAATCACTCGCCAGCTATGAGTTTTTGGGTGAACTAGCACTGACCGGGGAGCTGCGGCCTGTTGAAGGCTCTCTTCCCGCTGCTATAAAAAGTACCGCGGCACAACGCGCGCTTATTGTACCTGCCAGCAATGCCGATGAAGCCAATCTTTGTAAAGGTGCCACTATTTTCGGCGCTAATACTTTGCTTCAACTATGCGCACACTTACATGGTCGCGAGCATCTTACTGCTAGCACCGCTACTGATATTAATAACCGACC
>CALBVI010000385.1 GCA_937969395.1 uncultured Spongiibacteraceae bacterium
GTGTTGTCTCTTAGTGGCGCCCAGGAAAAATCAATCGCAAACTCTCCTAATTGAAAGCCTTTGCCTTGTTGGTTGGTGCTTTTAATTCCGTTGATGCTAAATCGGCTATCCAGCAAACTAAGATCCACATCGTTAATGTGGGTATCTAAACCTTGCTGTGTAAGCCAGTCAGTGGCAAGCCATTTAATCGTTGTTGGGATTAATGCCAAGCAAATAACGACGATGACGA
Organism: uncultured Spongiibacteraceae bacterium; assembly: GCA_937969395.1. GTDB lineage: Bacteria > Pseudomonadota > Gammaproteobacteria > Pseudomonadales > Dasaniaceae > Oceanicoccus. The sequence continues at coordinate 230 of CALBVI010000385.1, forward strand.
TGAGTGCCAACAGTATTTTTGTGAATATTCTTGCCTTCATGGGAAATGTCCGTACCTTATAGCGTACTAGGGCCGTTTAGCCTTTATGTTGTTGGGTCAGTGTAAGTGTGACACGGTGTGTTGATCGTGTTGTAACTTACAGTCATCAACGATAGAGGTCCATTATAATCGCCCATTAAGCAGGATTGTATGAAGAAAATCGCTATTTTTGTCGATGTGCAAAATATTTACTACACCACGCGTGATACGTTCGGTCGACAGTTTAACTATCGCAAGCTGTGGCAGCAGATCAGTGAGCAGGGGGAGGTTGTGTTAGCCAATGCTTACGCCACCCATCGTGGTGATGATAAGCAATTAAAATTTCAAAATGCGTTGAAGCATATTGGCTTCAACGTAAAGCTCAAACCTTTCATTCAGCGCAGTGATGGTTCGGCTAAAGGTGACTGGGATGTTGGTATTACGATAGATGTTATGACGGTCGCTAAGGATGTCGATACGGTTGTATTACTTTCAGGTGATGGTGATTTTGATCTGTTGTTAGAGCGGATTAAGCGTGATGATGGGGTTAGTGCTGAAGTCTATGGCGTGCCATTATTGACGGCTAATAGCTTGATTGATTCGGCGAGTGCGTTTCACCCTATTGATGAGTCGTTATTGCTTTAGTAGAAAAATTCTCTGAAATTTGCACTAGGTTTAAGGCGGTTTAAATAGTTATTGCTTTGAGTAGGAAGAAATATAAACTGTTTAATCGCTAAAGAATTATGTCGTTATATCTCAATAAGTGTTTAATTGATAATTACTAGGACTTTGTATTATGGATATTAACAGTTTACTAACCAGTCCCTTGCTGTGGGCTGCTATCGTTATTCTTTATACCTTAAAAAAAGGTATTCATTTTGTGCCCCAAAACCGAGGTTATGTTATTTACACCTTCGGTAAATATGACCGCACGTTAAGCTCCGGTTTGAATTTTATTATTCCATTTGTTCAGCTAGTTGCTGCTGATAGAAATTTAAAAGAGCAAGCTTTAGATATTTCTTCGCAGTCAGCAATTACTAGAGATAATATTTCTTTAAACATTGATGGCATACTTTTTATGAAGGTAGTCGATGCGGCAGCGGCGACCAATAACGTTAATGACTACAAGATGGCAGTGACGCAATTAGCAATGACAACGATGCGTAATGCGATTGGTTCGATGGAATTGGATGAGTGTTTTCAGAGTCGTGATGCGATTAACGCAACGATTCTACAGGCTATGACTGAAGCAACTCAGCCTTGGGGTGTGATGGTTACTCGCTATGAAATTAAAGATATTTCACCGCCACAATCTATTCGTGAAGATATGGAAAAGCAGATGACGGCGGAGCGGGAAAAGCGTTCGGTTATCTTAACTGCAGAGGGTGTTAAAACGGCTGCAATAACAGAAGCCGAAGGCTTAAAAGCAGCAAGAGTATTAGATGCAGAAGGTGCAAAAGCTGAACAAGTACTGGCAGCTGAGGCTTTTAAAGAGTCGCAAATATTAGATGCTATTGGTAAAGCAGAAGCTATTCGTTTAGTCGCAGAGGCTGATGCCAGCGCGTTAACTAAGGTGGGTGATGCCGCTAATACAGAGTCTGGCCAGTCGGCAGTGTTGCTGACGTTGGCACAGGACGCGATAGCCGCACATCGAGCTATTGCCGCGGATAGTACGGTTGTTTTAACTGATGGGAAAACCAGTGATAATATTGCCAACACTGTTGCGCAGGCGATTGCAGTATCGAGTAGTTTGAAATTATCGACTTCGGGTGATGAGGGGTAAGCTATGAATATGGGCCAATATTTTGCCCAGCACCACGACCATCTCTTTTTCTTGATGGCTGGTATTGGTTTTGTAGTCGAGCTAACAGTAATGGGCTTAAGTGGGCCGTTATTATTTTTTTCGATCGGCAGTTTTCTCACAGCTATCTTTATTTCGTTGGGATTAATTAACGGTTGGGAAGTTGAGATTTTTTGTTTAGGTGTATCAACAGGATTGATTGCTTTGTTGCTTTGGCGACCACTGAAAAACTTTCAAAATTCAGGCGGTGGTAGTGATGACAGTAGCGATATGATTGGTCGCCAAGTTTTAGTGAGTGGTGATATTAGCTTGCACGGTGGCACGATTCGTTATTCGGGTATTAATTGGAATAGTCGATTGAAGGAAGAGAGCGGTGTTGAGGCTATTGCTGAGGGGGATCAATGCGTGATTGCTGCGGTTGATGGTAATGTCATGGTGGTTGAACCGCTAAAATAGACTTATCTTCAGTCCTTTGCTTGCTGTGATATCAGACACATAAAAAATGGGGTAAGCCATGATAACAAGTATGCTTTGTTATGATGGCTTACCCTTTTCTTGTTTAATACCTTAACAAAAATTATAGAAAAGACAGTGCTGATGTAAGCAGGCCGCTAGCGTCGGATGAACCGCTTTCTGTAAGGTAACCTTCAGCTGCTTCGGTAAATTTAGGAATCATCTCTGCGCCCATTCCCAATGTTTTAAATTGCGAAACAAGGTCGGCACCTACTTTTACAGTATCACTCTGCTCGCTAGCCATTTTCATTGCTGCATCCATTAATCCGCCAGATGACTCAGTTTGCTGCGTAGGTACTGCACTTAGCAGGGCGCTGGCGTTTGGGATGGCGTTAGCTAAAGTACTGTAATCAGAACCGGCCATTAGTACTTGAGCTGCTTGTAGTAATGCGCCCATACCGCCTTGAGCTTGGCCATCAGTTACACCCAGAGTTTGGGTAAGAATAGGGATTAGTTTTAATCCAGTGCTAATCATGTTCGCAGTGCTGTTTGCCGGCGCTTCAGCAGGCGCAGCTACTGTTGTTTGGT
>CALBVI010000386.1 GCA_937969395.1 uncultured Spongiibacteraceae bacterium
TCCAACGCTCATACCGTCGCTTATATCGCTGCACTATTAGGCAATAAAATTCCTGTTATAGCCTCTAAACGAACAGATTTTCCAATTGCATCTGCCAAGAAATATAATCACAAAAATATCAAAAAGATAATTTGTGTTTCAGATAAAATTAAAGAAATCACTCAGCAGAAAGTTAAACCGCGAGAGAAAGTCATAACTATACACTCCGGTGTTAGCGCCGATAGATTCAACTCAAAAAAAATAAACTTGAAAGAAGAGTTACAACTCGATGACAAACCCCTTATAGGCAACTGCTCAGCCCTAGCCCCACACAAAGATTATTTCACCTTTCTAAAAGTTGCCAAGAAAGCGCCCTATGCTAACTTTGTTATCATGGGCAACGGCCCACTAGAAGATGAATTAAAACAATTCACTAAAGATCACGAAATAAACAACGTAACCTTTACTGGTTTTTTAGACGATCTCCATCACAAACTGCATTCACTCGACCTATTATTATTCACTAGCGCAACTGAAGGACTCGGCACATCACTCCTAGATGCCATGTTATGCGAGGTACCTATTGTTGCAACCAACGTTGGCGGAATACCTGAAATCGTAAAAAACAATCAAACAGGATTGTTATGCGAGAAAGGGGATGTTGATTCATTAGAAAAAAGCTGTTTACGAATATTAAACGATCAAGAGCTAAGAAAAAAAATTACTGCCAATGCAAAAGAACTTGCTTCTAATGATTTTTCAGACGAGCAAACAGCCAATAAAACCTATGCTGTATATAAGGATACTTTGAGCCAACTCACAAGCTGAAGAAAGCACAAATAAAACCACTACTGCTGCATTAGCTCTTTATACAAAGCGTAGGTTTCATCAATCGTTGTCTCAATACGAAACCCTGTAGCTATTCTCTGCCGTGCAGCCACGCCAATTGCTTTACACTTTTCTCTGTCGCTATAAAGCGCCAAGATGCCACCAGCAATTGATTGTGGATTACAAGACTCCACAATCAAACCACTCTCACCATCAACAATGAGCTCTGGGCTACCGCCACTATCAGTAACTATTGGAGCAACACTATAACTCATAGCTTCTATTACAGCTCTAGGCAGCCCTTCACGTTTTTTCGAAGGAAGACAAAACGCATCGCAAGCTGCTATAACTTCAGGAGCGTCATCACGAAAACCCAGTAAATGTATTTTGTCAGCAAAGGGTGTACGAGCTATTATGTTACGTAATTTTTTACTATCCATTTTTCCGACAATGACCAAATGAATATTCTCACCCTCAGGGAAATAATTTGTTGCATTAATTAAGTCATCAATACCTTTTCTGGGTCGATAAGATGCCGAGCAGCCAATAACAAAAGCCCCTGCAGGAATACCCAACTCCGCTAGATTAATAGGAGACTGGTTATACCAATCAAGCGAATGCCCTTTATAGATACGAATATATTTTTCATCCTTGCCTCGTAGAAATGATGGTTTCATGCTTAAAAAGAAATCACGTATGGCATCAGCAACACAAACAATTCGATCTATTCGAGGATTGAGCCATCTCAACCAAGACACGGGATCAATAAAGCTAACATTACCAACAATACCTCGGTAGGCAACTATTTTAACGGGCAACCCTTTTGCAGCAAGCAAACCGTTTGATAATGCCTTACTATTAAACACATGCAAAATGTCAAATTTTCCATCAATAAGACGAGACCGTAGTGTTTCGATAACAGCTTTGTCGTAACCTTTGGTTATTTTAAGATCAACAACCGCTATACCAGCCTCCTTTAAAACCTGATAATTAGGATGGCCCGAAGGACAAATCACCTCTAACTCAACCCCTTTATGAAGAAGCCCAATAAACGTTGCCGTAGTGGGACGATCAGCCCCAAATGTTACACATAAAGATTTCATAGAAAATTCTTAATACTAAAATGAGTTTCTTAGGCGTTACCTGACCCAAAAAACGTAATTACATATCTGACAGATAAGATAATAACCGTATCTGATACGGCATTTTACAAAATGGTAAGATTAAAACATTGATTCTACGCATTCTCTCCACAGTATGCAGCCTTCCTCACAATAAATATTTATTGATATGTAGCAACAAAGCTTCTTACAACCACATTGTCGTAACCACCACGACCACCACCAACCACCTCGCCGACTGATGCTCATAAAAAGACCAAATTACATTTAATCTTAACTAAAGCTAATTATGAGCACGGTCACACAAGCCTAAGCACCGAATAAAACACTGAAGCGAGCCACGAATGCATAAAGCAGAACCACCACGCAAACTAACACTGACAAGCCACTGCTGATGACCATTCAATCCTTACCGTATATAATACTGCTAATTCAAAGCACTCAAAGCGGTTAACTGACACACCTAAAGCATACATATCTCAAAAATATACTCGTGTCATATATACACCCGCTAATTCAGCGCTTTATTGATTAACACAAAACGGAACAAAGAATGCTCAATCACTTCAAGAACCATACATCTATGGTTTCTAATCTCTCTTCAATATCCGTTTTTCTGTTTTGTGCGTTATTCTTTTTATTTCGAAGTGGTTATAGTGTTGGCATAGCGTCTCTCGCAGTACTGTCGATCGTAACTTTGAAATCAAACATCCAACTACACCAAAAAGATAAACACCTATATCAATTAATTCTACTTTTTTTATTAGCCTCAGCGCTTAGAATAATTTCAGATTTAAATGATGGCCAGGGAATTAGCAGCTTTGATACACCGATCAAGCTTGCACTATGCTCATTCGTCTTACTTCTGTTACACAGCCGCCCAATTAAACCCAGTTATTTTTTTGCCGGCATTGCCATGGGATGCCTGACGGCATTTATTGTTGCAACTTACCAACTTTATTGGATAGGAAATGGTAGAGCCTTTGCGGGACAAGGCATTATTCAAACAGGCAATGCGAGTATGGCCTTTGGATTACTAGCGCTTTGTATCAGTATGTATTATTTTCAAAAACGCAGCTATCTAGGCTGGGGGTTTTTAATGGCCGCAATATTAGGATGCTGTGGAAGTTTATTTTCCGGTTCTCGCGGAGGCTGGGCTTTTACCCCCTTGGTGATTGCTTTCATTTTTTACCAATCAAAGTCGCTAATTCCTAAGCGCCATTTATTTATAGCGGTGCTTATATTATCAGTAATTGCTATTTCTGCTTACATGAGCCCAGCAACGGGTATAAGCAAGCGAATTAATACCGCCATCGAAAATACAAACTCATACCTCAATAGTCCGGAGAAAACTAATTACAACTCGGAAACTATCCGCATAGAAATGTGGAAATCTGGATGGAACGCTTTTTTAGAAAAACCATTACTAGGCTGGGGAAAATATGGCTTACACACATTCTTGGATGACTATTATAAGAACAGTAATGCCCCAGAAATTATTACTCAAGCACACCACCTCCATAATGATTATATTAATGAGCTTGCAACACGGGGAATTCTAGGCTTAACCGTATACTTAACAGCCATTTTCCTCCCCTTAAGATATTTTTATAAACAGCTACGACATGGCCATAAAAACAACAATAGCGAACTCATTGTATTTGCCAGTTGCGGCGTCGTATTACTCATTTCAATACTTGGATTTTCCGTTACACATTCTTTTTTCTACCATAACTCTGGATTTGTTTTTTATGGTTTCTTCGTATCCATCTTATATGCATACACACATCATTCTGCATTAGCTCAAGGAAAATATAATGCCGCAATATAATTTTGAGCTAAGCACTGAACCTGAAAAATTTAAAGAACTATTGATAAATATTCAAAGCTATTTTTCAAATGAAACTCAAAGTATCCATCAAGCCCGCAATACCTTAAAAGTTATTTCTTACGAGAGGCAAGAAGTCGTCATTAAATCCTTTGAGGTCTTAAGTCCACTTAGGCGGTTTTTCTACACACACTTTCGTGACTCTAAAGCCAAGCGATCTTACCTCCATGCACGTAAATTAGTAGCGCTAGATATTGGTACACCTTCACCAATCGGCTACATTGAGTTTTTTCGCAACGGTAAGCTCTATGACAGCTATTACGTTGCTAAAAAAGTAGATTACGACTATACAATTCGCGAAGCTCTGAACAAACCCGAAGGGCGCTTTATTGCTGCGCTAGAGAGCTCCGCAGAATTTGCTGCAAAATTACACAATGCCGGCATATTGCATTATGACTTTAGCCCAGGGAACCTACTCATAACGGAATGCGACGGCGAATTCCATTGCGAGCTTGTTGACTTAAATCGAATGAAATTTGGACCAATAGATACATTAACAGGCCTTAACAATCTTGTTCGAATGATGGAGCAATCCAGCTCAAGAGAAATCTTTTTACGCGCTTACGCTAAACACAGAAATCTTGACCCAGAAACAAGTTTAAAAACACTCAATAAGCTAGCCGACAAGTATCGCTCCAGAAGGAAAATTAAGAAAAAATTCAAAAACGCTTTAAAGCATTTTCTTAAACGGTAATTAAAATGAACAGACCTCCTTTTATATGGGATGACTACTCGGACCAACCCGAAATTATCCGAGATAAAAAACTTAAGAAAAGGCTGCGCCTATCGGCTTTACCGGAACATCTACGCAGCTCTCTAATAGGTTTAATTAGCCTACCAATTATTTTTGTTACTTTTCTTTTTACCAAGAATAAAATCGACAACAAACCC
>CALBVI010000387.1 GCA_937969395.1 uncultured Spongiibacteraceae bacterium
AAAAGAAAGGTCTTGGAGCCTGCGAATATGATATCGGCACACACGAGATTGTTCGTAATATTGAGCCAGTTAATAAGCGTTTTTTTTACGGTCACGGTGCTTATTCGCTAGATGGACAGCAACTGTTTTCAACAGAGACAGAGCTTGACGGATTAAATGGGGTTATCGGGTTACGCAATAGTAAGGACTTATCATATTTAGGTGAGTTTCCCTCCTATGGTAAAGAGCCTCATGAATGTAAATTGATTGATGCGGGTAAAACATTAGTTGTTACCAATGGTGGTGGAGACATAGATGGCGATGAACCCTGCGTTGCCTATATTGATGTCGCTTCACAGCAATTACTTGAAAAAATAACGTTGACTCGTAGTGAGTTAAATACGGGGCATTTTGAGATTAATTCATCAGGTGATTTAATCGTGGTATCCGCTCCGCGTGTTGGTCTTGAAGAGAGTGGTGTTGGTGGTGTCAGCATAAAGCGGAAAAATGGTGATATGTTATCTATCAATGCACCATTAGATATCACTCAAAAAATGTATGGCGAGGCTTTAAGCGTTGTTATTCATGATGGTCGTGGTATCGCTATGGTGACGCATCCTGAAGGTGGCATGGTGACGTTTTGGGCTGTTAAAGAGCAGCATTTATTAAAGACGATAGAGTTGCCTTACCCAAGAGGCGCTGAGCTGACGGTTGATAAAGATTATTTTATTGTAAGCTATGATCAAAATGCACGTTTAATGAAAATTGCTGTTGATGGCTTGATTGCCGAGCCGGAGTCAATTATCGACAATACTTATATTACCGGTTCGCATCTATATAATTGGTCTCGTGATATGGATGAGATTTTTTACTCAGGATAAAACAATCAATGACAAATTTTTCTTTCTATTGGCACGATTACGAAACTTTTGGTGCCAATCCAGCCCGTGATCGTCCTTCACAATTTGCTGGTATTCGCACTGATGCTGATTTCAATATTATCGGTGAACCCTTAGTTATTTTTTGTAAACCGCAGGCCGACATGTTACCGCACCCGGAGGCCTGTTTGATTACCGGTATTACGCCGCAGCAAGCTTTGGCCAGTGGTGTAAATGAAGCTGAGTTTATTCGTCAGATTCATGCAGAATTTGTACAGCCAGGAACATGCGCCGCCGGTTATAACAGTATTCGCTTTGATGACGAGGTGACTCGTTACACGTTGTATCGAAATTTTTACGATCCTTACGCGCGTGAGTGGCAGAACGGTAATTCGCGTTGGGATATTATTGATATGGTGCGTGTTTGTTGTGCGTTGAGGCCGGAGGGGATTGTTTGGCCTACCCATGAGGACGGTAAGCAAAGTTTTAAATTAGAAGATATTACTGCGGCAAATGGTATTAGCCATGAATCGGCACATGATGCCTTATCTGATGTCTATGCGACTATTGCGGTGGCGAAATTAATTAAGCAAAAACAACCAAAGTTATTTGATTATCTTTTTAAACTGCGTAATAAGCGTCAAGTAAGTGAATTATTAAATGTCGCAGTAAAAAAACCGGTATTGCACACATCGGCTATGTTTTCCGCTGATTACTTTTGTACAAGCTTAGTCATGCCGTTGGCTATGCATCCTACCAATAAAAATGGCGTTATTTGCTATGACTTGCGCGTTGATCCCGCACCATTATTAACATTAAGTGCCGAGCAGATTCGTGAACGATTATTCACGCCTGCGAGTGAGTTAGCTGAAGGTGTAGAGCGTATTCCACTGAAAACTATCCATGTTAATCGCTGTCCGGTTGTTGCTACCAGTAGTTTGATGGATGAAGGCGTCGCTGCGCGAATTCAGTTAGATTTGCCACAGGCTCGACAACATTATACGCAATTAAAAAATGCAGCAGACTTGGCTGATAAGTTAGCGGAAGTATTTTTGCAGCAAACATTTCAACCACATACTGACCCCGACTTAATGCTATATAGCGGCGGTTTTTTTAGTCATAACGATAAAAATGTCATGGCACAGATTCGGGCCAGTTCTCCTGATAAGTTGCGCGATCAAAACTTCAGTTTTGAAGATGCGCGATTGGCAGAAATGTTATTTCGTTATCGTGCTCGTAACTATCCTGAAGCGCTCACAGCAGAAGAAGTGATGCGGTGGCAGGAGTATTGTTTTACGCGTTTGACTCAGCCAGAAAGCGAAGGTGCTTGGTGTATGGATGAGTATTTAGCGACAGTTGAGCAATTAATGGCTAATCAAGAGTGCAGTGATGGTGATCGTAAAGTTTTAGAATCTCTCTTGGATTACAGTGATCAGTTATTAGCTGGGTAACTATTATTAATAGGGTAGTTATTAATAGGGTAAGTATTAGTGGAGTAGTCGTGTCAGAGTCGAAATCAGTGTCGCAGCAAAAGTTAACAGCAAAGCCACTGTTATCCATGTCGAAGCTACCATCATCACATTGGTGGGTTTATATGATAGAGACACATTCTAATAAACTTTATACGGGGATTACAACGGATGTGGAGCGACGTTTTAGGCAGCACAAAGGTG
>CALBVI010000388.1 GCA_937969395.1 uncultured Spongiibacteraceae bacterium
GCCAAAAGAGTTTTTTGACAGCAATGTTTTTAGCCAAACTATATATTGAAATAGTCGTTGCTGGAAAACTACCGCCCACCAAGTGCAACAAGTACTTTACGTTTACGGTCACCCGAATAGGGCTGCCGACCATGCATCGCGATGTTGTTGTCAACGATAGCAACGTCACCGTCCTGCCATTCCACATTGTATGAGAGTGATTTTGCTATCGAAACGATGGTGTCTAAAAATCCTTTGCCTAGTTCACTGTCATCACCAAAACATAAGGCTGTTGCCGGATTTTCTTTGACACCTTTCCAGCCCATATAGGCAGCGATAAGCTGGTTGAAGAATACTTTGCGTCCGTCTTCAAGGGTGCGTATTGCGGGTAATGCTGCAGTCTGTGCAGAAAGCGAACCATTGTCATGCCACTGCCAGGTGTAGCCTAAGCTGCGAAGTTTATCTTCCGCCTGTGCCGTTGTTTCTACACTTAAAGTACCGCGCCAGCTTCTGCCTTGACCGGATTCAGGTGAATCTTGGGCAGGCATCAGTGTGGTGTATTTTACGCCGTGGTGTTCCATTTTTTCTGTTAGTTCGGGTTCTTCGATCAAAAGTCGCGAATAAATTTCATCGGACCGACAGATTGTTGTTGCGCCGCCGTGGTCGGCTGCATGTTCGCAAAACAATGAAATAATTTCCGGATAAATTGGCGTTTGCGCCATTTCATTATGCAGGTATATTTCAATTTCCTTAGGCGCTTCGTTGGCGGTAAATACATATTCGGTGTGATTAATACGTACTGCGTTAGAGAGCGATTCCTTGTAAGTAAAGTTGGGGTAGTCAAAGGCAGAAAAAAAGTTGTGATAGCCAACAGCATCAGCAACCGGGAAGCCTCTAAATAAAATCGCTCCAGTACAGCTCAATTCCTTTTTAAGTGTTGGTAGGTTTTCAGATGCCCATTGTTCTAGCTGTGCGGAATTGGTTATCGAACCATCATTAGTAATAATGGTTGGAAAGTGTTGTTGGCTGTACTCAAGTTGGTCAAGCATATTGCTTATATAGGGCATGCGGTAATCTCCTAATCGTAGATTGGATAAAATGTATTAAACGCGGCCTCACAAAAATCACCGGGGTCATTAAAACGGCGATTTCTGTTGAGTGCAGAAATGTCAGTCATTTCCTGCTCCGATAAGGAGAAATTATCAATATCAATATTTTCTTTTAGGCGTTCGATCTTTGTGCTTTTGGACACTAATCTGCAGCCGCGTTGTACGCCCCAGCGCAGAACAATTTGCGCAGGCGTTTTGCCGTGTGCTGCGGCGGCGGCGATGACAACTGATTGGGATAACACCGATTCCTGAGAGTCAGCCATATTCAATTCAAAGTAGGACATGGCACCCAGCGGTGAGAAAGCGGTCACTTCAATGCCGTAATTGCTAGCTAAGCGGATTAACCGTTCCTGAGTTAAATAGGGATGGGATTCTATTTGCAGATCCGTCGGTTTAATCGTGGCATAGGCCATTAAGTCATTAAGCAGGCCGGTGTTGTAATTGCAGACTCCAATAGTTTTGACCAGGCCTGCGGTGACAAGCTCTTCCATAGCGCGCCATGTTTCAAATAAGGGTACCGGGGCCGTTTTCATTGCTGGCTGGCTAGATGCTGGGTCGTCGAGCCACTCTGGTGGATAACGTTCCTCAAAGGGTACGAATGGTTGTGCGATTGGAAAGTGAATTAAATAGGAATCCAAGTAATCAAGGCCCAAATCACTTAAGGTTTTTTCCAGTGCGGGTTTGACGTGTTCTTTACTATGGTAGGTATTCCATAGTTTTGAGGTGATCCATAAATCGTCGCGCTGGCATAAACCATCACTAATAGCGCGGGCAATACCTTGGCCTACTTCTTTTTCGTTGCCGTAATCGCAGGCACTATCTAAATATCGGTAACCGACCTTGATGGCGTTGTACACTACATCAGCACATTCGTCGTTGGGGATTTTCCATAGACCCAGCCCGATTTTAGATTTTAAATTGTTTGGCATTTTAGTTCTCGCACATATTTTATATTTAATGTTAACATGTATCTTATATAAGACATATGTTTTGTCAATGGCTAGGCGATTAATAATTCACAGTGGGTCTGGATTGTTGGTCACTGTTAATGGTGTGAGGGTGTTAGTCTGCAGAGGTTAGCTATTTACACTAAATGATTTGATTGAGTTTCTACTATGTTGAGCAAGTTGTTTCCCGGTTTGCGGTGGCTAGAAGGTTATCGCCAGAGTGTATTTAAGCGTGACCTTTTTTCCGGTATCGCTATTGCTGTCATGCTTATTCCGCAGGGAATGGCTTATGCGGTGGTGGCTGGACTGCCTCCTGAATACGGTTTATATGCCTGTATTTTTCCGCCGATTATCTATGCGCTGCTGGGTACCTCAAACAAAGTGTCGATAGGTCCGGTTGCTCTGGATTCTATCCTTATTATTACCGGCTTAAGTTTATTAGCTGAGCCCGGTTCTGATCGCTATCTTGAATTGGCGATAGTGCTGACCTTATTAGTTGGTGTTATTCAGTGTTTTTTTGGTTTGATTAAATTTGGTTTTATTGCCAACTTTTTATCGCACCCGGTGATTAGTGGTTATACCTCAGCGGCAGCCATCATTATTATCGGGAGTCAGCTGGAAAGTTTGCTGGGTGTTGATGTGGAGGGAGGGAATGTTTTTGTATTGGTATTTCAGCTACTCCGGCATATAGCGCAATGGAATTGGGTCACGGTGGCTATCAGTATTTTTGGTTTGCTGTTTATGATCTATCCGAAAAGAGTCTTTCCTGGTTTACCCAGCGCGTTGATTTTATTGGTGGTTGGTATGGTGTGCTCGGGGTTTTGGGGAGCTCAAGATTATGGTGTTGCGGTGATTGCCGAGATACCTCGCGGTTTGCCGTCGCTGACAGTGCCGGTTATTTCGCTGTCAGAGTTTGTCGATTTAATCCCCGTTGCCATGACAGTGGCGCTGATGGGATACGTGGGGACAATGTCGATTTGTAAGTCGCAGGAAAAACCCACAGATAAAATGTCGGCACAACCTAATCAGGAACTGTTAGCGGTGGGTGTTGCTAATTTTGTCGGAGCCTTGTTTAAGTCATTCCCCGTATCGGCCAGTTTTTCACGCAGCGCCGCATTTCGTGAGGCAGGCGCAGCAACGCAGGTGTCGGCGTTGGTGTCGTCCTTTTTTATTATGATTACGGTGTTATTTTTAACCCCGTTCTTTACTAGTCATCCTCTGCCCAAGGCGTTGCTTGCGGTAATTATTATTGTGTCAGTGGCGGGTTTGTTTAAATTTAGTCAAATGAAAAGTTTGTTTAAACAAAATAGGCGAGAGTTTTATATCTTATTAGCGACGTTTAGCATCACCTTGTTATTGGGTGTGCAGCAGGGTTTGTTAGTGGGTGTTGCGCTGTCGATTTTTATGGTGATTTTTAATACCGCTAATCCGCACATGACAGAGTTAGGTTCTATTCAAGACGGGACATTATTTCGCAATGTGAATCGTTTTCAGGATGCGGTAGTGCGCGAGGATATATTGATTTTCCGTTTTGATGCGCCGTTGTATTTTGCCAATAAAGACTATTTTGTAGAAAGGCTTTATGCCTGGGTAAAACAGCGAAAAGGCAGTGAGCTAAGGTATGTGGTGTTTGATGCTGAGGCGGTTAATAGTATGGATAGTACTGCGATATTAATGTTGCAGCAGGTGATACAAAATTTAGATGATCAAGGTATCCGCTTTTTTATGAGTAATTTGATTGGTCCTGTCAGGGATGCAATAAAAACCTCTAGGTTAAAAGAGTTTATGTGTGAACAGTCGATATTTTCCACCATTCATGATGCTATTACCTATATTGACGACGGTGTTAACCTTCATGCAGAAGAGGCGTTACAGACTAATGATTAGAGTGCGTTCAGGTACGGGGAAATAATATGAGTAGCAATCAATGTATTTTGGCGATTGATCAAGGCACAACGAGTTCGCGCGCAATGGTGTTTGATAAAAATACCCGTGTTGTTGCCACCGCGCAGCAGGAATTTGCGCAAATTTTTCCCACCGAAGGTTGGGTAGAGCACGATCCTGAAGTGATTTTTGAGAGTGTACTCAATGTTTCTAGGCAGGCATTACAGGCCGCGGAAGAAAAAGGGTATACCGTGGTTGGTATCGGT
>CALBVI010000389.1 GCA_937969395.1 uncultured Spongiibacteraceae bacterium
ACAGCAATACAAACAAAAAGCCGATCAAATTATGGAGCAATTTGATATTTTGGTAACACCAACCGCCGGTACTATTTATACCATTGACGAACTGCAGCAAGATCCGATTCAATTAAATTCCAATATGGGTTATTACACCAACTATATGAATTTATTAGATTACAGCGGCTTAGCATTGCCAGCAGGTTTCTTAGACAATCAATTACCTTTCGGCATCACCTTAGTCGGCAAGCGCTTTGATGACACAAAATTATTAGCCATTGGAAACCTTTGGCAGTCTGCCAATCAATTAACATTAGGGGCAACTGGCTGGCCATTTCCTGCGCAGCAACGTAATCCTACAGCAACAATGGACACCGTTGACGTTATTGTCTGCGGTGCACATATGGAGGGTTTAGCCCTCAACTGGCAGTTAACTGACAGAAACGCTAAGCGACTAAAAGCCACTCGTAGCTCTGCTAACTATCGATTGTATGCACTTACTGATAGCCCGATACAACGACCAGCAATGATTCGTGACGAAGAAAAAGGGAGTAAAATCAATATTGAAATTTGGCGTCTTTCATCTGCTGAATTTGGCAGCTTTGTTGCTAACATTCCTCAACCTCTTGGCATCGGTAAAGTAGAAACTGAAGATGGCGAATGGTTATCAGGGTTTATTAGTGAATCATATGCCACTAAAGATGCTGCTGAAATCACTCACCTTGGCGGTTGGCGAGAATTTTTAAGCCAATAACACTTAATTATTAATACTGTAAAACTCATATCTCTGGCATAGCTCTATACCATTTCAACAACAGAGATATGGGTTCGACTAAACACAAAAGCCACCACCCCTTTCAATACTCCCTCAATCTTTACTATTGTACTTTTCTCACTCGCTGTATCCATGTACCATATCCGAACAATACATACGTGGTAAGCATTACCCTCCAACCAAAAAGTAAAATAACAATGACAAAAACTGACGATCTACATATTGAAGAGCTGCGTCCTTTAATTTCTCCCGCCATTTTAATGGAAGAAATTCCCCTAAGTGAAAAAACAGCGGAAACCATTAACCAAGCACGAGAAGAAATTGCCAAGATCATTGCCGGAAAAGATGATCGTTTATTAGTCGTCGTCGGTCCTTGCTCTATTCACGATACTGAAGCTGCGCTGGAATATGCAAAAAAGTTATCCGCAGTTATTGAACAGCATCAGTCTGAATTATTGATTGTTATGCGAGTATATTTCGAAAAGCCTCGTACGACAGTTGGCTGGAAGGGACTAATTAATGACCCTAAACTCGATGGCAGTTTTAATATCAATCATGGTCTGCGTGTTGCTCGCGGACTGTTAATGGATATTGCTGAGATGGGTATTCCTACCGGCTGCGAATTTCTCGATACTATTTCGCCACAATTTTTTGCGGATTTAGTCTCATGGGGTGCGATTGGCGCACGTACTACTGAGAGTCAAATTCATCGCGAACTTGCGTCTGGTTTGTCGATGCCAATAGGTTTTAAAAATGGCACTGATGGCAGTACTCAAATCGCTATCGACGCCATAGGTTCAGCATCACATCCCCACCATTTTTTGTCAGTCACAAAACAAGGTATCTCCGCCATTGTTACCACCCGCGGCAATAAAGATTGTCACGTCATCTTACGGGGTTCAAACAAGGGTCCGAATTACGATAAAGACAGTATCCAACACGCTATAACATTATTGGAAAATAATAATCTATCAACGCAGCTGATGGTTGACTGTAGTCATGGCAACAGTAATAAAGACTATAAACAACAACCTATAGTAGCAGCAGATGTTGCTCAACAGATCGGCCAAGGCAGCCATGCTATTAACGGTGTTATGATCGAAAGTAATTTATTTGAAGGTAATCAAAAAACGCCTGAGAAATACGGCGTGAGTATTACTGATGCCTGTATTGGCTGGGAAGATACGGTGTCAACGCTAGAAGTGTTAGCTAATGCAATCAAGCAGCGTCGTAAATAGTTAAGCAGACTTAATCTATAATAGCTTTATTCGAAACTTCATCTAAATACGAGATTACTTTTGTCCCGTATTTAGATGAACCATATAAATCATGCGTTATAACAATCCTTCGTCGCCATCATCGTCTAATAAATTCAATTGATTTTTCATTGAATCTCTCAAGTGTTGACGTTTAATCATTTTTTCTTGTGCTGCAGCGGGCAAATCAGTAAAACGGATATTATTTTTACTGATTAACAATTCAATAACATCTTCCAATACGCGAATAAAATTCAAGTCTGTATTTGCCAGTGAATGACGACTACCGTCAACGCTATTTAGGAAACCTGATAACTGCTGATCGCTTTCTAGTACCTCAACAAAACCGTCAATAGCTACTTCACTCACAGCAATAATTCTATCTTCGCTGTCTTTTTTTACATAAGGCATGATGTTCTCCTACTATTACAACAGTGCTCTATTACTATTTATTTAATAATAGAGCACTTAATAATAGACCCGTTAAGTTATGGTTAATCAGTAATTAACTTACCTGCACTAATTAAATCTTGGATCAACGCTTGCTGATCAGTACTTGTACCCAGCAAATCAACGCCATCTAACATTATAGATTGCTCAACAGACCCTTCATAGTTATCGCCATCAAAAGCACCAGTCGAACTCACATGCAATACGGTATCGAAGTCACCACCACCATTATCGACACGTTCAAAATGCAGGTAATTGGTTAGGTCCTCACCGCTCTCATCAACTAACAAATCACTTAAGTCGATAGCATCGCCACCATCTTTAAATGCCGCGCTATCAAAGTCAGTAATCGTATCATTTACTGATAAGTCTGAAGTTGTTGCAGCACCGGCATCTGATAATGACCAATTGAAAACATCTGCACCTAAGCCACCGGATAACTCATCTTCACCGGAACCACCGATTAACAAGTCATCACCGTCGCCAGCCTGCAAGATATCATCCCCCGCATTACCTACTAACGCATCATCACCATCATCGCCAATTAAAGTATCTGCACCGCTATCACCTACCAGTATTTCATCGTCATCTGTGCCTTGAACGGTAGTTCCGCTGACGACGCTGACGTCTGCAGTGGTTGTATTGCTTAATGCGCCATCCTCAATCGTGTAATCGAACCCCCCTGAAACAGTATCAATTGACATCCACAACTCATAATCACCGGAGTCACCGTTGCTGTAAGACGTTACGTTAATGTAATAGTCACCATCTTCAGTCGCTGTGTATTCAAGGTATGAATCACGCGTACTCGCTGAACCATCACCGCCTAAAGTAGAAGTGCTATCATCGTTTTCAGATAATTCAACACCACTAGCATCATGTATCGCCACGACGGTATCGACGCTATCTACGGTAGATGTGCTCGTTTCGTAGCCATTATCAATATCAAGAATTAAACGTTCACCTGCTTCCAGATGCACTTTAATCCAATCTTCATCTTTACTGCTGCTATCGCTAGCGGTCAATGTTCCTTGGAAACGCGCTGTCGGTATACTGCTGTCTGCAACCAATGCGACATCAGCGTTATCCACTTCACCAAATAAGTCACGATCACTGAAATCAACTGCATCGGCCAAAACATTATTTAAGCCCGTGTCACTGCTATCCCCACTCGCTTCAACAATATTGGTAAAAGTCCCTGTCGAAACGGAAGCCGGTGTATATGACACAACACCGTTACTGGCACTGACCGTACCACTAGCACCAACTGCAACTCCGGTAAAAGCCATATTGCTACCACCGCTATCATTATGCAGTAACGCTTCTACAGGGATTTCAATTGAGCCTCCAGAATTACTGATAACAGTATCGCGGTTAGCGTCTAGATTAGGCTCATAATTAAGATCGATAACCAAATCAACACTCAATGGATCACCATCGTTATCCATAGCGGTCACGGTAAAGGTTTCTTGCACACCGACGATAGTTTGATCAACTTCGACATAGTAGCTGTATTCACCTGTTACAAAATTAACGTACAAATTAGCACCCGCTGGCGTCTCGATTGTTCTCTCTTCTAAATCGCCATTACCAGGAGTATAGGTATACGAAACACCATCAATATCAATCTGTGAGATATAACCGCCATCAGCACCAACATAGATTCCTACATCGCCATCGGCAGTCAACACAGAGACATTACCCGTAACAGCACTACCATCAATGGTTGAAAGTAATGTCGCCGCTAATTCAGACTCATTTTCAACTACTAATGCATACTCGCTGTCGTCAGGGTAAGCAACAGGTTCTAAGTTGTCTAAACTAACTCCACTACCAATACCGATACCAAAGGCAACAGCGTCTTCAGCTTCTACGAACGTCTCCCAAAGATCGACATCACTACCAGCACCATCATTAGAAAGCCCACCACCACTGGAAGGATTACCATCTGATAAGAAGTAGAAAATCGTGTCGCCATCATCCGGTGCATCAAAATCCGTTCTTGTCGTTTCTAAGGCAGTATCGTAATAAGTCGAACCGCCTGCGGATAAGGCATTAACATAATCAATAGCTGCATCAACATCATCAAGATACCAACCGCTTTTGTTGGCACTGCTAGAAAAAGAAACAATTTGAATATTCACATCACCCAGGCTGTCATATTCTTGAACCATCGTATCCAATGCTGACTTGGCAAGATCAAGACGATCACCATCCATACTGCCAGAGACATCAAGAATAACCACAAGGTTAAATACCGCCACTTCATCACTGGCTTCTAAGCTTTCGTAAACGGTACTACCGATAGGTGTGTCATCAACAACAGATATCGTTAACTCTGCAGTTACGCCATCGCTGTCAGACAATTCATAGCTAAAGGATTCTTCAACGTTATCACCGCTACCAACCGACGTTAATGTATAGACATAATCACCAGCGTTAATACCTCCACTAGCATCT
>CALBVI010000390.1 GCA_937969395.1 uncultured Spongiibacteraceae bacterium
AGACGATGGGTTGATGGTGATGACTCTTATCACGAATAATGAAATCGCCTTTTTTATAAAGACCACTTTCATCGGAAAAACTACCTTTCAATACCATCGTATATTCATCATTAGTATGGGTATGGCGGCCGATTTTAGCACCAGGTTTAATTCGTAGTAGCTCAACATTGGCGCCATTAGTATCGGTGCATAATGTTGCTGTACGAACGGAAAGCGAAACGGCTTTCCATTTAAGTGACTCGTAGTCCTCAGGAATAAACTGCTGTAGACAGCGAGGTATTTGAGAGTTGCGGCGAGTAACTTGTTTGTCGACTGCTGGCTCCTGCTCGGTAGACTGGTGTTTAAGCTTATCTAATACCGATGCTTTCAGGCTATCTGGAGTTTTCACCGGATCTAACGATTCAAATACCGATGCGCCCATACTGGTCAGGCGCTTTATATTTGTTTGACAGCTGGCGCAGTTTTCTATGTGCGTAGAAACGCAGAGTGCATGACTTAGCTGCAGTGTGCCGGCAGAAAATTGCACAAGCAATTCACTTTCTGGGTGATGGCGAATCATGTTTAGTCGCCTCCTTTGTTAAACAATACTTCTAATTTCTGTAGGGCTAGGCGGACGCGTGATTTTACGGTGCCTAATGGTAGATTTAGGTCATTTGATACTTCTTGATGACTTTTTCCTTCTAAATAAACTTTGGCAAGTACTTGAGATTGCTCTATGGGTAGTTGCTTTAAACCATTGTGAATTCTCAGCTCGGTTTTTTTCTGTTGTGTTGATTGAAAGGGGTCAGGCCCTTCATCTTCCATTTGATTAAATATTTCGGTGGGGTCAATGTCGGTACAAAAGCGACCTACACGTCTTAAATAATCAATGCGACAGTTTCTAGCTAATACAAATATCCAGGTGTTAACGTTAGCTTTCTCGGGGTGATAAGTATGGGCTTTGTTCCATACTTTAATCATCACTTCTTGGGCTAATTCATCTGCAATTAAAGACGCGCCAGGTTCACGAGCAAGGCTATAGGCTCTTAGCAATGGCGAGAAGTGATCGAATAGCTGTTCAAACGCATGGATATCACGTTGATTAGCTACTGCAGCCATTAAATCTCTTAGCTGTTGATGACGGTTGATAGCTTCTGCCGTATTCATAAGTTTTACTACTTGGTTAAAACGGGTGTAGGTTTAACTTTTTAGAGCTTGCTAGTTGTTAGCTTTTAAGCGCGACCATTTTTCGTAAAAAATCCATTGCGCTAACAACGCCAATCAAGCGATTGTTTTCAGTGATGAATATGCGGTGAATATTATGTTTTACTAAAGCGGAGCATGCCTCAGATGCGCAGGCTGACACGTCAATTGAGTCAACGTCGTGGGTCATAATCGAATTTGCTGTGCAGTTTTCATTGGCCCTTTCTTTAATATGTTCAAGATCGTTTTTTGACAGGCTTCTACCATAGGGGCCGCAATAAAATTGAACAAGACGCTCCATCTCGGCATCGGTGGGTGTTTTACTTTCAAAACGTACAACATCAGATTGCGTGACCACACCAACTAATTCATCGTTAGAGGCAACAACTGGTGCACCACTAATATTATGCTTTACAAAAAAGCCAGCTAAACGCTTGATTGACCACCCTTCATATACCGTCAAAACGTTAGTCGACATAATATCTCTAATGTTTATGTTACTGATATCTTCAAGTACTGAGCCTTCAATTAAGTTATCCATTAATCACTCCGAATTCCTAGTTAAGATGAATGCTTTGTCTATTTAACAGTAGCTTATTTTTTAAACAGTATCAAAGAGGCAGTTTCCAGCTCCTTCACCTCAGTATTTTATCTATACGCAATAATGAGTGGCATGGATGACTAGATAAAGCATTGATTAGCAATCTAATTACAGTATTAAGGCGTATAAAAGCCATAGCGATGATCTGGGTAAGAAAATGAGTACTGAAATTGTAGAATTATTTAAGCGTTACTATACGGATTTGATGGCAGTGGATTTGTGTCATCTGGATCAGTTATACGATGAAAACGTGCATTTTAAAGATCCAATCCATGAGATCAGAGGACTGGCCTCATTGCAGGATTACTTTATGGATTTGTGCGGCAATGTGAAGGAGTGTCGATTTGAGTTTCTCGACATATTGCAGTCCGATAATACAGCTTACATCAAATGGAATATGCATTACCGCCATCCAAAGCTGCAGGGAGGTCAATTGTTAACCCTTAAAGGCGTTAGTCAAATTCAATTTGATCAGCGTATTACCTACCACGAAGATGTCTATGATGTGGGCGCGATGATTTATGAGCATTTACCGCTAATGGGCTTGGCAACTAAAGCCATCAAAAAACGTTTGATGGTTAGTTAAATGGAGAGCAGGTAATGAATGCGGCGATTTTTGATGAGACGATTTGGATTACAGGTGCCAGTACGGGCATTGGTAGAGCGTTAGCCGTTAAATTAGCAACGCAGGGCAATAAAGTTTTGATTAGCGCACGCAGCGAGCAGGGCTTGCAAACGTTAGCTGCCGAACATTCCAATACGATACCGATTGTCTTTGATGTGACTGATACATCTGCGCTCAATGGCGTTACCGAACAACTGCAGTCACATACTGATCATCTTGACCGTGTGGTGATTAATGCCGGCAATTGCGAATATTTTGATATTGATCAGCCTGATTGGTCAATGATGCCGCGAATTATGGATGTTAATTTTAATGGCGCAATGAATACGCTAGCTATTGCTATGCCGTTTTTAAAGCATCGACCTGCAGGTGATTTTCAAAGCAAGCATCCACATATTATCGCTGTGGCCTCATTGGCAACGGTATTACCTTTTAATCAAGCTGAAGCCTACGGTGCTTCAAAAGCAGCACTACAGTATTTTTTTGATGCTTTGCGTTTAGATTTAATCAAGCAGTCTATTGATGTCACAGTGATTAATCCGGGCTTTGTTAAAACCCCATTAACAGATAAAAACCATTTTCCTATGCCGTTTTTGATGGATGCGGATGTTGCTGCGGATCGTATGATAAAAGCTATCCAAAAGCGTCCTCGTCAGTATGACTTCCCCTTTCGTTTAAAAAGCTTAATGAGATTGTTGTCATGGTTTCCTGGCTTGTGGGAAAAAATGATGAGTCGCCAATCATAATAAATTAGTTATCTGCAACTGTTGGAGTGTGTATAAATCGGTTATGAGTAAATTACTATGGGTAGAAAGTTAATGAAATTAATAGAGATTGCTAGATGAAAATTGCCATAGTTGGTGCCGGCATTTCAGGTTTAACAGCAGCTTACTTTTTGAATAGAAAGCACGATATTAGCGTTTTTGAAAGTCAGGCTGAAATTGGCGGCCATACAGCGACAAAAACTGTGAATTACCAAAACGTTGAGTATGCGGTTGATACTGGGTTTATTGTTTACAACGATTGGACTTATCCAAACTTCATTCGATTAATGAAAGAAATAGGTGTTGAATCTAAAAAAACAGAAATGAGCTTTAGCGTTAAATGTGAACAGTCAGGCTTAGAATATGGCGGCAATAATTTAAATACGCTATTTGCTCAGCGAAAAAATATGTTCAAAGCTGATTATTTGAAAATGCTGTATGACATTACGCGGTTCAACAAAGATGCCATTACTGATTTAGAAAGTGGTGTTATCGATAAAGCAATGACACTCAAAGAATATTTAAGTCAGAAAAATTATGGTGACAGCTTCGCCAATCAATATTTAATACCCATGGGTAGTGCTATCTGGTCTTCTTCAACGGACGATATGTTGGATTTCCCTGTTTTATTTTTTATCCGATTTTTTAAAAACCATGGCTTATTAAGTGTTAATAATCGTCCGCAGTGGCGGGTAATACAAGGAGGCTCCAAGCAGTATTTAGAGCCGCTATCTGCAAGTTTTAAAGATAACATTCATGTTAATAGCCCAGTGACATCAATTAATCGCAGTAATGGCGGTGTTGAACTGCGGATAAATAATGGCGACATACAACGTTTTGATCAAGTTGTTATTGCCTGTCATAGCGATCAGGCATTATCAATGCTTGCTGATAGCAATACTTTAGAGCAGACGTTATTAGAAGCTATTCCCTATCAAAGTAATGAAGTCGTGCTTCACACAGACCATAGCTTGCTGCCAGAAAAAGAGTTGGCGTGGTCAAGTTGGAATTATTGGCTGCGCAAAGGAAAGCAAGAAAAAGCGGTGTTAACTTATGACATGAATATTCTGCAGGGTATCAAATCGCCTTGTACATTTTGCGTGACTCTCAATGCAACCGACGCAATTAACCCTGAAAAAATACTAGGGCGTTATCGCTATAGCCATCCGGTGTTTTCATTAGATTCAATGAGAGCCGTTGAGCAATGGAGAAGTATTAATGGTGTTAACAATACATGGTTCTGCGGCGCTTATTGGGCCAATGGTTTTCATGAAGATGGCGTTACTAGTGCGTTACGTGTAGCGCAATCATTAGGTTGTGGTTGGGTGGTCAATAGTGACAAGTCTTAAAAGCGCTATTTATACCGGCTGGGTTGGCCACCGTAGGTTTAGCCCTAAAAAACATCAGTTTCGTTATAAAGTTTTTATGATGTTGATTGACCTGAGCGAGTTAGATCAAGTATTTGCAGGGTCATGGTTTTGGTCAACAAAAAAATGGGCGTTAGCGCGATATAAGCGTGACGACTTTTTCGGTGATAGTGCATTGCCTTTAGACACGGCAGTACGCCAACGGGTCGAAGAAGAGACCGGCGTTTATCCTCGTGGTCCGATTCGTTTATTAGCTAATTTGCGGTATTTCGGTTTTATCATGAATCCGATTAGTTGTTATTACTGCTTTGATGAAAAGGAAAATTTACAAGCAATAGTTGCTGAAGTGAATAATACCCCTTGGAATGAGCGTCATGGTTATGTATTGCCCTGTAAACCTAATAAGGATCAGCAAGAGATAATATTTTCCAAAGCGCTACATGTCTCACCCTTTAATCCAATGAATATCGAATATCACTGGAAAAGTAATCTTCCAGCTGAAGACCTGCGTATACATATGCAGAACTATCGCGAAGGTAATATTGAATTTGATGCGTCGCTGGTATTAACGCGACAAGAAATAACAACTAGTCGATTGCGACGGTTGATTATTCAATACCCATTGATGACGTTAAAAGTGTTAATCGCTATTTATTGGGAGGCTGCGATTATTTTTTTTAAAAAAATGCCTGTTTATCTTCATAAGTGAAATAGCGGTAACTTAATGATTTATAGCTAAAGGTAAGGAAATGGACGTAGCAAATATTGATAGTAATAAAGTTAATCGCGAAAAAAAGCGCCATTTTTTCGATGATATGGCAAAAAAACAATTATTAAAGGCGTTTAATAATTTAACCATTGGTTGTTTGCTTATTCATGACGGGGAAGAAGTACACACCTTTGGTGAAATTAATAATCTTGATGTGACGGCACATATCATTATTAATCATCCTTCAGCCTATAGAGATATTCTATTTGGCGGCTCAATTGGTGCCGGCGAATCTTATATGTTGGCTAGCTGGAGTAGTTCCAATCTGGTTGATGTTATTCGCCTGATGACATTGAATTTAGAATTTCTAAATAAAATGGATTTGTCGCGATCGATTTTAAGTCGGGTGTCGACAAAGTTCTATCATCTTTTAAATGCTAATACTGAGTCAGGGTCACGTAAAAACATTTCCGCGCACTACGACTTGGGTAATGATTTTTTTAAATTATTCCTCGATCCAACAATGATGTATTCGTCGGCGGTTTTTTCTACGGATAATAATTCATTAAACGCTGCATCTTTGCATAAATTAGACATAATCTGTAAAAAGTTACAGCTCAAAGATAGCGATCATCTCATGGAGATAGGCACAGGTTGGGGCGGTATGGCTATTCACGCAGCCAAACATTACGGCTGCCGCGTAACAACAACGACTATTTCGGAAGAGCAATATCTCTATGCTTGTGAGGCTGTAAAACGAGAGGGGCTAGAAGATAAAATAACTTTGTTGTTAAAGGATTACCGTGATCTTGAAGGTGAATACGACAAGTTAGTCTCCATTGAAATGATCGAGGCGGTAGGCCATGAGTATTATGATAGTTATTTTAAAAAATGTTCTGATTTATTAAAACGCGATGGATTGATGTTGATCCAAGCGATTACTATTCTTGATCAGCGTTATCAACATGCTAAAAAAAGTGTCGATTTTATTCAGCGCTATATTTTCCCCGGTGGTTGTTTACCCTCTAATGAAGTGATTGCTAAATCTGTTACTAAGCAGACAGATTTACATATTGTTGATTTGCACGATATCGGTATGGATTACGCACGTACTTTAGCTGAATGGCGCAGGCGTTTTCATGCTTGTACTGATGAAGTTAAGTCAATGGGTTTCGATGATGTGTTTTTCCGCATGTGGGATTTTTACCTCTGCTACTGTGAGGGTGGTTTTAAAGAGCGAGCAATTAGTGCCGCTCAAATTTTGTTTGCTAAACCAGGTGCAAGAGATGTGGCTAGAAGGTATTAATAGGCTAATGATAAAGCAATGCTAACTCAGGAATTGACTAATAAGGTCATTAACGGGGTTTTGTTTCAACTTGGCTGGTTTATTTGTTTATTAGCGGGAGATATTGTCGCGTTAATTTTCTTAATTTTTGTGTTGTGTATACATCAGCGCTATTTAGTAAAAAATAAAAATGAATGGACACTTATTCTAGCAGTTTCCGTTTTTGGTTTATTACTTGATAGCGTACTAACGGTTGTTGGGATTTTTCAATTTGAAAACGTCAGTGCAGGTTATATCCCTATTTGGCTTGTTTGTTTGTGGTGCTTATTTGCAACGACGCTTTGCCATAGTATGCAATGGCTGCATGGATATATTAAATGGACACCATTAGTCGGCGGGTTAGCAGCGGCCTGTTCTTACTTTGGCGGTTATCGCTTGGGTGCGGTTGAGTTTTCTAATTCACTTTTGTTGTCGCTGTTTTACATTGGCTTCGCTTGGATGCTGGTGTTTCCAATAATGATTGTTTACGCGCGTAAGCTGACTTCAGACAAAGTGATAAAATGAAAAATCTATTATTAACGGCATTATTACTTCAGTCTTTATGTGTTCAGGCTTTGACCGATGACATATCAACAATGACAGCTAGCGTTATTGGCGAAGCTTATAGTTTGGAAAATAAAGCGCTGTTATACCGAGAATTACATTATTATTCTGCTGATAAAAATGATCATGTCGTGGTATATGTCGATGAAAACAACAATGAGATTGTTAAAAAAACGATTGATTATAGAGCGAGCTACTCTGCGCCAGCCTTTAAGCAAGTTGATAAACGTAACAATGAAATATTGGCGGTTGAATGGGTGGGCGAACAATTAAAAATCGCTTATCAGCCGAAATTTAAAGACGACTTGAAAGAGGCGGTGATTAAACCTGAATACCCTTTAGTAATCGATGCAGGCTTTGATTATTTTGTTCGAGAATATTGGAATGAATTATTGGCGGGTGAGCGGATAAAATTTAAGTATGCCGCTCCTACACGATTGACTTTGGTTGGCTTAACGATCCAATCAAAAACGTGCTCTACTGATTTTATTGATGATAGTATTAAAGGCGAACAGAATAAAATTTTAGATCAATATAGTTGTTTTCAGATTAAAGCATCACAGTGGTTAATTGGTCTATTTTTAAAACCGATTAATT
>CALBVI010000391.1 GCA_937969395.1 uncultured Spongiibacteraceae bacterium
CAACCGCTAGCGCGCTCTCTGAGCTTGATGTGTTAGCTAACCTCGCTGAACGCGCGGATGTATTAAACCTAAACCAACCTTCGTTCACAGACCAGCCAAGTATCAATATTGAACAGGGGCGGCATTTAGTTGTAGAGCAGGTACTAGACGAACCATTTATACCCAATGACATTCGCTTTGATGAGCTGCGTCGAGTGCTTATTGTTACCGGCCCTAATATGGGCGGTAAATCGACCTATATGCGTCAAACTGCCGTTATAGTGCTGCTAGCCCATATCGGTAGCTATGTCCCTGCTATTAGCGCCGAGATTAGCCTCGTCGATCAAATTTTTACTCGTATAGGCTCATCGGATGATCTAGCCGGTGGCCGTTCAACCTTTATGGTGGAGATGACTGAAACCGCCAATATTTTGCACAACGCTACCGAACGCAGCCTTGTCTTAATGGATGAAATTGGTCGTGGCACCAGTACGTTTGATGGCTTGTCATTGGCTTGGGCCAGCGCAGTTTATCTAGCTAGCAATATCAAAGCGTTCACTTTATTTGCGACTCACTACTTTGAATTGACTGCACTACCTGAAGACTACCCACAAGCGCACAACATTCACTTGGATGCCACCGAACACAATGATCATATTGTCTTCTTGCACAGCATTCAGGAAGGCCCTGCCAGTAAGAGCTATGGACTTCAAGTCGCAAAATTAGCAGGCATCCCTGACAGTGTTATTCAAGCGGCGAAAACTAAGCTGTCCTATCTTGAGAACCAAGAAAATAGCAATCCGCCAGTCAAGGTCTTAACAACTGAACCAATAGCTACTGTCACAGCAGTATCAGAGGTCAACACAGCCACACCACAACAAAGCGATATGTTTAGCGCAGCGCCACACCCTGCAATTAACAAGCTCAAAACTATTGATCCCGATGATTTAAGCCCTAAGGCAGCACTTGATGCCCTCTACCAACTCAAAAAACTGCTGAATTAAGGATTATTTAGATAAAAAGTATCAACTTCCTTTTTTGTTGATGCTAAACTACGCGCCGCTGATAATTAGCTAATTTTAGAGAGACTTAAATAATATGGCTTTTATTGTAGGTGAAGATTGCATCAAGTGTAAGCATACCGACTGTGTCGAAGTGTGCCCTGTTGACTGCTTTTATGAAGGTCCTAATTTCTTAGTAATTCACCCTGACGAGTGTATTGATTGCGCGCTATGCGAGCCAGAGTGCCCTGTAGATGCTATTTTCTCAGAAGATGAACTTCCTGAAGATCAACAAGTGTTTCTTGAGCTCAACACTGAGCTTGCCGAGGTATGGCCAAACATCACCGAAATGAAAGAAGCTCCTGCTGATGCCGAAGAGTGGGCAGGCAAGCCAAACAAACTAGAGCTTTTGGAGCGTTAATCCGCTTTGATAGCAGACATAAAAAAAGCGACCTTATGTCGCTTTTTTTATGTCTGCTATTTGAAACAACCTAGCCCCTACCTAACTTAGTACCTATTAAATATTTGTAGCTTTAATATTAGTAGCCTTAATATTAGTAGCTATTAATATTCGTACCCACCAATAAAAAAGGGAGCCAATTAAGCGCTCCCCTTGTTATTAACTACCATGACTAATAATTAAGCCGAAAAAATAGACTCACTACTAAGACCTTGGTTTTCTAAAATATGACGTAGACGCTTGAGTGCTTCCACTTGAATTTGACGAACGCGTTCACGGGTTAAACCAATTTCACGGCCCACTTCTTCAAGCGTGCTGGTTTCATAACCACGTAGACCAAAACGCCTCGCAACAACTTCACGTTGTTTTTCAGTCAATTCACCGAGCCACTCACTAATACTTGCTCGCATATCATCATCCTGAAGCATTTCAGCTGGATCAGAAACATGCACATCTGGAATAGTATCAAGTAAAGACTTATCGGACTCAGGACCTAATGGAGTATCAACAGAAGCTACACGCTCGTTAAGACCTAACATGCGCTTAACATCGGCAACGGGCTTATCAAGTAAGTCAGCAATTTCTTCTGCAGATGGCTCATGATCAAGCTTTTGAGTTAATTCACGAGCTGCTCGCAAATAAACGTTTAATTCTTTTACAACATGAATCGGTAAACGAATAGTTCGCGTCTGATTCATAATAGCGCGCTCTATAGTCTGACGAATCCACCAAGTAGCGTAAGTTGAAAAACGGAAACCACGTTCCGGATCAAACTTTTCAACGGCGCGAATTAATCCAAGGTTACCCTCTTCGATTAAATCGAGTAATGACAAACCGCGGTTGACATAACGGCGTGAGATTTTAACAACCAAACGCAAATTACTTTCAATCATTCTCTTACGGCCAGCGTCTTCACCGC
The DNA here is from genome assembly GCA_937969395.1 of uncultured Spongiibacteraceae bacterium. Lineage (GTDB taxonomy): Bacteria > Pseudomonadota > Gammaproteobacteria > Pseudomonadales > Dasaniaceae > Oceanicoccus. The sequence goes on from CALBVI010000391.1 coordinate 2,360, forward strand.
GCATAGCCATACGAGCGTAATAAACTTCTTCTTCAGGGGAAAGCAATGGAGAAAAGCCAATCTCATTGAGATACAGCTGTGTCGCATCTAATGTTTTCTTAAACCTGTCTTCGGAACCTGGAGCAGCTTTAGGCGCAGTATCTTTCTTTGCCTTTGCCAATTCGCGTTGCGGTATTATTTTTTTAAGTAATTCTTCATCAGTAAAATCCGATGGTTTTAAAACCACTTCATCACCTTCATTGACATCAAGCTTTTGTGAAGCAACAACAGCGTTAATATCAACTTTACTCGTCTTTTCCGCTTGTAATTCCATAGGTTGCACCCTTATTTTTGATTGGATGATCCTGTTAGAAATTGTGCTGATCTCTTAAAAGCTCGATAGTAAAAATCTACTCTCTCAACACCACAACACTTAACAGCTCTTCCATACTGATTTACTGCTCATTTGAGTAACAAATCCATAAGTAATTATGCTTAATTACTATAAAATACCCAATCAAAGCACTAAATCGATTCAACATTAGTTCTTTAAAAATTTCAGCGGATCAATTGGTTTACCGTCTCGACGTATTTCAAAGTGTAATTTCACTTCGTTCGTTCCGGTATCACCTATTTCGGCAATCTTCTGTCCAACTTTAACGACATCACCTTCTTTCACGAGCAATTTACTGTTATGGCCGTAAGCGCTCAAAAAATGCTCGTCGTGTTTGATGATCAATAAATTACCGTAACCTACCAAACCGCTACCTGCATAAACAACGCTCCCTCCCTTGGAAGCACGTACAGGCTCTCCCAAAACTCCCTGAAGATCAATACCCTTGTGTGTCGCACTAGAAAAACTATAAGCGGCAAGCACCTTACCTTTAACAGGCCATATCCATTCGGATGAGGTCGATGTTTTAGCACTTGCTATCGATGTCGAAACCGCAGCCTTAGTCGCTGAGTTTTTAGATGTTATCGCAGTGGGTTTTATTACCTTAGAAGAGTTGTTAGATACCGCTGAACTAGGCTTCTTTGAACTGGTTTGTGCAACCGTCGAAGCTAACTTCAAACTCAACTTTTGATTGGGGAAAATCAGGTATGGCGAAGCAATTTTGTTAGTGGCTGCCAACCGCTTAACATCGATATTATAACGCCATGCAATGGAAAAGAGGGTTTCACCTCGTTTCACGACATGTATGTCTGGTGCCTGTGTCGCCGACGTCATACGATCGACTAAAGGCGCATAATTAGCTCCCCCTACACAGGCCGACAAATAAAATACCGAGCAAAAAACCAATACTTTTATCAAGTTCAACATCATTAAAAACTGCTCATTTAGCAACCAATTTCAAAAGGAGAAGATAGCACCACAAACGAAAAATATTATTAACTTTATAGCTTAATACTATGATTTTGTTCAATAAATTATAGTTGAGGAGGATGAAGAATGTGACAAAATAATCACTTTTTAATAACCAAAAAGAATATAAAAGACTTAAATATAATAAAAAAATCTAAAAATGCATATATTTTTAGTCACTTTTATTAATAGAGCCTAATTTTTCTAAGCCTAAAACTATCAAAAAACCTAAAACCATCAAAAAGATACAAGCAGTCATATACGATTCCTGACC
>CALBVI010000392.1 GCA_937969395.1 uncultured Spongiibacteraceae bacterium
AATAACAACGGTGATTTTTAAAGGCCTTTCATGTTTAAACTATTTAAAGTACCTGGCGCCCTTCCTTATATCGTTGTTGTTTTTCTCAATGCCTTTGTCGATCTTGGCCATAAGATCATTATTCAAAATACCGTATTCAAAGTTTACGATGGCAGCACTCAAGTTATTTTGACCGCCATTGTTAACGGACTGATTCTTTTGCCGTTTATTTTACTGTTCAGCCCCGCTGGATATATTGCTGATCGCTATGCAAAAGACAAGGTAATGCAGTTTGCTGCTTGGGCAGCAGTTGTTATCACATTGGGAATCACAATCTGCTATTACCTTGGCTGGTTTTGGCCCGCATTCGGGCTAACCTTTTTATTAGCTGTGCAATCGGCTATTTATTCCCCCGCCAAATATGGCTACATCAAACATTTATTCGGTAAGGAGCGCTTAGCTGAAGCTAACGGCCTAGTACAGTCAGTGACAATTATTGCCATTATCTTAGGAACGTTTGCTTTTTCTATTCTCTTTGAAATTCTGTTCGTACCAGACAGCAATACTAATAATGGATTAATAGCTATCGCTCCCATTGGCTGGTTACTCGTTGTTAATAGTATTTTCGAACTTATCATGGCTTATCGACTACCTATCCTTGACCAGGGAGACCAGCAACAAGGTTTTAGTTATGCCAACGCAATGTCTGGGAAAGCGATCAAAAATAATATCCAACCTCTGATACGCAATAAAATTATTCGCCTATCCGTTATTGGCTTATCTGTATTTTGGTCGGTCGGGCAAATTTTACTCGCAGCTTTTCCTGCTTTCGCCAAAGAATCTTTAATGATCACCAACACCATTGTTATACAAGGTGTTCTCGCTGCAACAGGAATTGGTATTGGCCTAGGCTCTTTTCTGGCTGGCAAATGGTCTAAAGGCCATATTGAAACAGGATTAATTCCTTTAGGTGCTGCAGGTATTAGTCTTGGGTTAATTTTACTGCCTCAACTCAACTCAACCACCGCACATTTTTTCAACCTTCTTTTTATCGGCACTATGGGTGGATTGTTTATTGTGCCATTAAATGCACTTATACAGTTCAGCGCTCGCGATAATGAATTAGGTAAAGTTATAGCCGGTAATAATTTATTTCAAAACATCAGCATGCTTAGTTTTTTAATGCTTACCGTAGCGTTTGCTTTAATCGGATTTAAAACACAATGGCTACTGATCATGACCGCTATCATTGCAACGATTGGTGGTCTTTATACTATTTATCAACTGCCACAAAGTTTAATTCGCATTATTCTAACCGCTGTTATGACGCGTCGTTACAAAGTTCATATTCAAGGGATAAAAAATATGCCCTCGTCTGGCGGCGTATTATTACTGGGCAACCATATCAGCTGGATCGATTGGGCAATTATACAAATTGCTTCACCGCGCCCTATTCGTTTTGTTATGTTGAAAAGCATTTATGAACGCTGGTATTTAAAAGGTTTTTTCAAATTAGTTGGCTGTATTCCTATCGAGTCTTGAGCTAGTAGCAAGGGCTCGTTAGCAACGGTTGCCAAATTATTAGATAGTGGTGAAGTTGTTTGTCTATTCCCTGAAGGGGCAATCAGTCGCAATAGCCACTTAGGCGAATTTCGCCGTGGCTTCGAAAGAGCATGCACGCTAACAACTACCGACATTAAGATCGTACCCTTTTATTTACGAGGTTTATGGGGTAGTCAATTTTCTCGTTCATCCGAACAAGTTAAGCGCATTAGTGGCAATAATTTATATCGAGATATTATTGTCTCCTTTGGTGAACCCCTAACAAAAAACACAACTAACGATCTGTTAAAACGGCGGGTTTTTGATCTATCGATATCCTCGTGGCAGCAATATGCTAATAATTTACCAAGCATACCGCACGCGTGGATTGATACGGTAAAGCGTGTTGCCGATGAAATGGCGATTGCCGATACTCAAGGTTTGGCTAATCGACACATCACCCTATCTGCGACCCAAACATTTATTGCTGCAACTGCTTTCTCAAAACGCATTAAAACTATCAGCCCAGAGCAAAATATTGGTTTATTGCTACCCACAAGTGCCGCAGGCGCTTTGGCTAATATGGCTACATTACTGCTAGGTAAAACCGTTGTTAATCTAAATTTTTCCGCAAACGAAAAAGCTATTCAATCCGCCATTACTCAGGCTGAGATAAAAACCGTTTACAGCTCCAAACTTTTTATCAAAAAACTCGCACGCAAAGGCATTGACCTTACTGACGCTTTAGATGGTATTAAAATTATCTACATGGAAGACCTCAAAGCTAGTATAGGTCGACTTGAAATGGCTAGCCGCTGGCTGATGATTCGCTGCTTACCAGCCCGGCTTTTACGAATCATTTATTGTGCAAGCAATGATGCGAATAATACAGCTGCTATTTTATTTTCTAGTGGTAGCGAAGGCATGCCTAAAGGCGTCATGTTAAGTCATAAAAATATCATGGCGAACTTAAAACAAATATCTAACGTACTTAATGTGCAAAGTGATGATGTAATGATAGCTTCACTACCACTATTTCACGCTTTTGGTTTAACGGTTAATCAGTTTTTGCCGTTAATTCAAGGCCTACCGATGATTTGCCATCCTGACCCTACCGACGTTGTTGGCACCGCAAAAGCTATCGCCAAGTTTCGTGTTACGATCATGTGTGGCACCTCTACTTTTTTACGGCTTTATACTAAAAACAGCAAAGTTCATCCTCTGATGCTTGATAGCCTGCGCGTCGTTATTTCTGGCGCCGAAAAACTTAATCATGAAATAAGTCAGAACTTTCAGCTTAAATTTAACAAGCCAGTTTACGAAGGTTACGGCGCAACGGAGACCACACCTGTTGCCAGTGCCAATTTACCAGACACACTTGATAGCCAATTCTGGCAAGTGCAAATAGGCTGTAAACCCGGCTCCGTTGGTATGCCGCTACCCGGCACAAGCTTTAGGGTTGTTGACCCTGATACAGAACAAGAATTACCAACAGACCAAGACGGAATGATTATGATTGGTGGCGCGCAAGTTATGCAGGGCTACCTTAAGAACCCGGAGAAAACGGCAGCAGTTATTCGAGAATCCAACGGGCAGCGCTGGTACATTACCGGCGATAAAGGTCACATCGACAAAGACGGTTTTCTAACCATCATTGATCGCTATTCTAGATTTGCCAAGATAGG
>CALBVI010000393.1 GCA_937969395.1 uncultured Spongiibacteraceae bacterium
TGGGTAAAGGGAAACGTCGGCTTATTAACGGATGCCAATGACGTCATTATTGGCTACCTAGGTACAATCAGTGATATTACTGAAATAAAAAGCGCTCAGGTACAATTAGAGCAAATGGCTTTTTACGATACGCTAACAGGGCTAGCTAACAGACGATTATTTCGCAACAGACTAGAGCATGTCATTAACAACTTAAACCGCAACAGCAATAAACTCGGTTTAATCTTACTCGATATCGATCACTTTAAAGATGTCAATGACTCACTAGGTCACGATGCTGGAGACTCCCTCTTAGTCATCATTGCTGAGCGTTTACAGAAAAGTGTCCGCGCCAGCGATACGGTAGCAAGACTGGGCGGCGATGAATTCGCTATTATCTTACCGAGCCTATCCTCGCCGCTTTCAGTTTCTCATGTTGCCGACAAAATGTTAGAGGCTTTACGCAGCCCCATCCTTATTCAAGAAAATGAAATTCGAATTACTGCCAGTGCCGGGATAGCGATGGCACCCGATGATACCGACAACGCTGAAACCCTAATCAAAAATGCCGATCTGGCACTCTATCGAGCTAAAGATAGCGGGCGCAATAACTATCAATTTTTTACACCCGAAATGAACACCAAGCTCATTAATCACTTGAAGCTTATTCGGCATTTACGAGTAGCGGTGGCAAACCAAGATTTCTCCCTTGTTTTTCAACCACAAATAAAACTATCAACAGGCCAACTGACAGGCTTTGAAGCACTTATTCGCTGGCAGCACGAAACACAAGGTAATATCTACCCATCCGACTTCATTCCTGTTGCAGAAGATACTGGACTTATCATTCCACTAGGGAGATGGGTAATTACTGCTGCCTGTGAACAGTTTAAAAATTTAATTAACAAAAACTTAATTTCTTCAAATACAGTAATGACGGTTAATCTTTCGGTAAAACAATTCCAAGATGACCAGCTAATTAATTTTTTAACCTCAACATTGAATTCATTTAACATCCAACCCCAACAGTTTGAAATTGAATTAACAGAAACTGTTTTAATGGAAAATATTGACGATGCTCTTGAAAAATTAGAGCAAATAAAAGCACTAGGCATTCTTATTTCTATCGATGATTTCGGCACCGGCTACTCCTCCCTAGGATATTTAAAACGCCTGCCAGTAAATATCGTAAAAGTCGATCGCTCTTTTGTCATGGATATCCCGCAAGATAAGGACGACATGGAAATCACTGCAGCGGTTATAGCTATGTCGCACAAGCTAAACTATTTAGTCGTAGCGGAAGGTGTCGAAACTGCGGAGCAACTGTCTTTTCTTAAAAAGTGTAACTGTGACTATGGACAGGGCTATTTATTCAGTCGGCCACTAACAGCTAACGATGTTGAAACATTTTGTGAGAACTTTACTCAGCACGACTTTCATAAATTAATATAAAGTTAAATCTCATTACACTTCATCAAAACACTTAATCAAAAAACCACTAAGAGAAAGTTAATTATTTCATGAGTATTCAATGGTTCCCTGGTCATATGCATAAGGCCAGAAAACAAATTAAAGAAGTTATTTCTCAAGTAGACTTAATTATTGAGGTACTAGACTCTCGGATTCCCTATAGCAGTGAAAACCCGATGATCGCTCAACTTCGAGGGGATAAACCGTTCATCAAAGTACTTACTAAAAGCGACCTATCCGACGAAACGATAACAACGCAGTGGCTGCAGTATTTTGAAAAACAAAACGGCGTTAAAGCCTTAGCCCTTAGCAGTAATCATCCAGAAAAAACACAAAAAATTATTGATCTAATACTTCAAATGCTACCGAATAAAGTTGATGGTCACAAAACCATCAACGTGATGATAATGGGCATTCCCAACGTCGGGAAATCTACCTTAATCAACATTCTGGCAGGAAGAACTATCGCCAAAACGGGCAATGAGCCTGCAGTCACCAAAAGCCAGCAACGAATTAATTTACGCAACGGCATCATGTTATGGGACACACCTGGCATGCTGTGGCCAAAAGTGGAAAATGAGAATAGTGGTTATCGCCTAGCAACAACGGGAGCTATTAGAGATACCGCCATGAGCTATGATGATGTGGCCTTTTTTGCCGCAGACTTTCTTTTAAAAAACTACCCCAAGCAATTAATTGAGCGCTATTCAATAAACCCACTTCCAAAAACAGAGTTAGAATTTTTAGAGGCCGCGGGAAAGCTCCGTGGATGCTTAGGTGCTGGTGGCAGAGTCGACTTAGAAAAAATATCAAAAATCATCATTACCGAATACCGATCTGGCCTGCTGGGAAAAATCAGCTTAGAGACACCGGAAGTTATCGAAAAAGAATTAGTGATTGTAGAACAGCAAATGGCGGACAAAGAAGCAAAGAAAGCGCTTCGAAAAGCGCAATTCAAAAAGAGGCGATAGCGAATCTAGCTGGGCTTTTTTTTCATCGGCGCAAAACCATCAATTAATGGTTTTTTATTAGTCGCTTTTTTATTATCGGGCTTCTTATTATCTGGTTTTTTACGCTTATTACTCGATGCCGAGGTTTTATTAGCGACTTTCAGCTTTTTCTTCTTACTACCGCTAGCCGCCTTACCCGAAGCTTTAACTTTTTTAGGACCTTTATAATGCCCCGCTAATGATTTAATCGTTCGTCGAATCATCTTAATAGACAAATAACGCTCGACACTGGCCATTAAGTTCCAGTCTGCGGCAGTTACAAACGAAATAGCACAACCTTCACTACCAGCCCTACCCGTGCGCCCAATACGATGAACGTATTCATCACCACTGCCAGCAAAATCAAAGTTAATCACTAAATCAACATCAGCGATATCTAAACCTCGTGCAGCCACATCAGTGGCCACAACTAACTTTATTTCACCGCGACGAAACTTACGCATTGTTTCATTGCGGTCATCTTGAGTAATCTCACTATGTAAGGCATCAATCTTTAATTTTCTGCCTCGTACAATGCCTCTAACACGATTAGCCCCCAATCGCGTCTTAGTAAAAATAAGTGCCTTGGTGTAACTTTCATTTTCCAACAACCACAACAATTGTTTTTCTTTGTGCTGATCATTATCCGAAAGAATAAGCTGTTGATTTATTAACTCAGGTATTTTTGATTTTTCTTCAATCGAAACGGTTTGCGGCTGATCTAAAATTAAATTCGCCACATAGCTGACATCTTTATTTTTTAGTGTTGCGGAGAACATTAACTTTTGACAATCTTTTGGACAGCTATTTACAATCCGTAGTACATCTTCTTGGAAGCCCATATCCAACATACGATCAGCTTCATCAAGCACAACAGCCTCAACATTTTTGAAATCAGGGGTTCCACGATCTAAATGCTCAATTAAACGACCTGGTGTCGCTACAATCACATCAGGGTCTTTTCGCAACATCGCATTCTGTGCTTTAAATTCAGTTCCACCCGTTATTAAACCAACACCTGCCCGGGTAAACCGCGCTAAACTTTCGCATTCTTTAACAATTTGCTGAACTAGCTCTCGAGTAGGGGCAAGAATTAATACGCGAGTACCTTGAGGTGCTCCTTTTTCAGTAATTAATCGGTGCAATAAAGGTAATAAGTAAGCAGCCGTCTTACCTGTTCCGGTTGCAGCACTGGCGAGCAAATCTTTCTTAGCTAAGATGACAGGGATAGCTTCACGCTGTACATCGGTAGGCGACGTATATTTCAGTTTTTGAATAGATTTGAGCAGACGCTCATGTAACAAAAGATCGGTAAACATAACAGAGAATCAACACTTTAGACGGAACTAATAATTAATTGGAATCCGCTAATGACTCTATAAGAATAAGATAAGATTAATGCCTCAACTCGCGTTGAAATACTAATAGTTAAACAACTAAAGGAAATAGATTAAAAGCGGCTACTCTAAGCCGCATCATTATACTGATACCACTTAGATTAGCGATAAGTAATTACGCGCTGCTTTTGCTCATTCGACAGTAATACCAGTAAGGGGGCTAAACGTTCTAAAGCCGTATCTAGGTAAGGCACAACATTGTTTTGCTCTCCACTTTTGATACGCTCAAGTAAACTGTCAATAGATAGCGTTTTTCGGCGTAATAGCGCTTGTTCGCGATGATAATCTTGCAACGTCATTTGATATAGCTGGCTACGCCCTAGACTAGCAGCGCGAGTTAAAGCCGTATCAGCGACATCTAAAACAATATCTACATCACCGGTACTACTTGGCTCAACCGCACACACGCCAATTGAAACGGTAATAGTGATTTTTTTACCATCCAATTTTGCTCTAAATGATTCAACTGTTTGACACATTCTATTGGCCAATTCTAGGGCGTTTTCACCCCTGGCAAGAGGCATTGAAATAGCAAAGCCAGCAACACTGGTACGAGCGACAGTATCCTCGCGCCGAACCGTCTCAGCCAGCACATCGCCCACCTTCTTAATAATAGCTTCAGCTCCTGCTCGGCCAATGCGGATAAACAAATCTTTAAAGCTATCAATTTCCACCGACATCACGGTGATACTGGACTTATGACGATTAATAAATGCCATTTCTTTATCGAGCTGGCGATGAAAGCCCTTCGCATTCAACAAACCAGTCATACTATCAATCGTGGTCTGCTCTTTGAGAACCATATTAGCCTGACGAAATTGCGCATAAGACCTAGCTCTGGTTTTTATATCAGTTGCATCAAAAGGCTTGGTAATGAAATCGGTAGCACCCAGAGCAAATGCTTTCTGTTTTGCTACCTCGGTATTATCAGCACCAGTAGCAACAATAACTGGAATGCTGTTAATAGCCTCATCTTTGCAGGTTCTGATTTTTTCAAGTAACTCAAAGCCATCCATTTCTGGCATAACTAAATCTGTAAAGACAATCTGAATATCTTTATCTTTCTGGATAATATCCCAACCATCGCTGCCATCTACGGCCAGCAACACGTCAAAAGAATCACCAAACATCCTAGAAGCGGCAATACGAATCAGCCTCGAGTCGTCAATTATTAAGACTCGAATCTTCGGCGGATGGGTTTTTGCGAGCATGTTAGTCCCCTGACCATATATTTCTGAATAGATAGTTGTAGTTAATATAGATGCAACTAATTGAAAATTTGCGGAAAACACCGAAAAATGAGAACTAATACCTCAAGATTCGATTAAATAGAGCAATACACAGACGAACGGTAGATTATCTTGATAACAAAGCTGCAACCTACTGAAAAACATATGAAAAATTACCATTTAAGCCGCTAAAGCTAACATTCAAGAA
>CALBVI010000394.1 GCA_937969395.1 uncultured Spongiibacteraceae bacterium
CACTGTGGTAGGTCCTAACCAAAACATCAGTAGCTGGTTGGCTTCAAAATAATGTTGATAATCGAGCTGAAAGTATTTCAGTAGGATGGCAACAATTATTGCTCCCATCATCGTCGGGTGTAGCAGCGGAAAGTGATTGAAGCGCTGATAGAGCATATTGCTGAGCTGAAATGCTGCCAGGCTTAAGGTAAGTAAAAAGAGCGGGCTGCCGATTAAATCGCTGTACCAAAAGTCAGTTGCTGGATTTGAATGTGTGAGGCGGCTGATAAAGTCTGGCATCAGCGTTTACCGTTCATTGTGGTATTAGAAGAAGCTTGGTTGTTAGTTTTGCATAACCACTTCATCACCATGCCGTTAAATATGAGTGATAACAGTGATCCTAGGATAACGGCGCCAAATACAGCGGGCCATTGATGGTTGAATTTTGTCCCTAAGAAAAATAGTCCAGTGGCTGCGGGTAAAAACATCAGCGCCAAAAAGGGGATTAGTGTGTGGCTGGCTTTAGCAACCACTATGGGCACGGAGCGGTAGCAGCAGAGACAAAAGAATAATAAAAACATGCCGAGCACAGGGCCCGGCAGTGGTATTGAGAAATAAGCCTTAAGTGCTTCACCTGCACATTGAAATAACAGCAGTATTAATAGGCCGGTAACAATAGGCATGGAGGTATGCGCTCTTATTGTGTGCTTATGTTGTTGATACTAGATCATAAGTTATTGAATGTTGCCGTGGGGAGCCTTGGCGCACAGCTGCCAAATGGCGACGGCTAAAAATCCAGTAAACCACGCAAGCGACCATTCAGGCATACTAAAACCAAGAAATTGCCAAACGACTTCGGCACAGTTGCCATCACCAGTAATCAATGTCCGCAGTGTTTGGCCGATAGGAAAGGTTTCCAGCATATATTGTAAGCTGGGGCCGCAGGCAGGGACCTGATCCGCTGGTAGGTGTTGCAGCCATACTTGGCGGCCAGCGGTGGCAATACCGCCGATAGCGCTGAGCGCTATGAGGCTGAAGTAGAGTTTGGCTTTATGGTGTAATAATCCGATAAAGGCGAATAGACCAATGAGGCAATAAAAAAAGCGTTGGGTCATACACAGTGGGCAAGGTTCAAGACCATCGACGTATTGGCTGTAAAGTCCGTAGCCCATTAGGCCGATAATACTGCTGAGAATGAGAGCAAATAATTGTTTAATAGTCGGCATTGTTAAAAGTTTCTGTCTATTTTGGTGATTGATTTATAGCTTTGCACTGAGCTGATTATGGGGTACTTGTCAGCAATGAGACCAGTACATTAGGGTAAAGTTGCCGATGACTCAAGTTGTGTTTTATCGTGGTTGTGTTCACTTGATGATTTTTGTTGCTTTAGATGACTCGACAAGTCGGCAAATGATCAATAATCCGCTAACCTTGTTAACAAGTTTGATCGTTTTAGTTTATGGAGTAGGTATGTTTTATATTCGCACATTGATGATGGTGGTGTTGGCTGTGTTGTTATCCAATGCTGTTTACGCGCAGGATGAAGAAGCTGCTGAGGTGGGCAGTATTTATGTCGACTTAAAACCGGACTTTGTTGTTAACTACGGCGGCGTTGGAAAGTTACGTTATTTAAAAACCAGTATTACCCTGCGAGTAGAGGTGGGGGAGGGGCAGACACATATTCGTCGGCACACGCCCTATCTGCGGCATAAAATAGTGATGTTATTAAGTAGTGCTTCAGATGAAGATATGTCGTCAATGGCCGGTAGAGAACTGCTTCGTCAAAATGCGTTGGCGGCAGTACGTGAAGTGCTAGTGGCAGAAGAAGGTGTGCAGCATGTGACCGATTTGTTATTTAGCTCTTTTATTGTTCAAAGCTAATAGCTGTCAGCTAGATTGTTTAAACAGATGTTTTTAGCTGAGCTATTTTAGGTAATTTAGATAGGCGCTCAATTTTTTTTGGTTATCACGAGAGGAGGTTAATTCAACATTAATCTTTGCAGAAGATTGAGCCGCCGCCGATGGGTTTTTAGTCGCGCGGTGAATGTTTGATTTTTTTGTTATCTGTTCGCTGGCTAATAATTGTTCGACGCGATTCGCAATAGCCGCCCCTGAATCAATAAATTCAATGTCCATATTTAGCTTGGCTGCAGCTTTTTGTAGTTGTTGTTTTAGTATCGGGAAGTGCGTACAGGCTAGCACCACCGTATCAATCGTATGAGGTGCTGCCTGCGCCGTCAGGGCCAGTAGCTCTTGCTCAAGAATTTGGTCATGTTGATATTCGTTTAGTAATTTCTTTTCCGCAAGCTCGACCAAACTATCACAGTTATGTAAATACACATCTTGCTGTTGAGCAAAATCATTAATTAATGTTTTGGTATAAGGTCTGTTAATCGTAGCTGAGGTGGCTAAGATTCCGATATGGCCAGTTTTACTGGTGCTGGCCGCAGGTTTGATAGCAGGTACAACACCGATAAATTCAATGTTAGGAAATTGAGATCTCAATGCTGTCAGTGCAAGTGTACTTGCAGTGTTGCAGGCAATCACAATAATGTCAGGTAGGCTATTAGTTATCGCTTGGCTAATAACGACTATTATTCGTTCAGATAGTAGTTGGTCTTGTTTTTTTCCGTAGGGGAAAAAAGCATCGTCGGCTAGATAGTGCAAATCGATATTAAGATCTCGCCGCAAAATTTCTTTGGCGATAGTAAGCCCGCCTGCGCCAGAATCAAACACTAACACTGTTTTGGATGGTGATAAGAAGATTTCTTTTTCCATAAATAGACTGTTAGTTTAAGTTTGATTATTTTAATGCATCGTATTGTTTATAGTATTGCGCTAAATAATCAGGGAAGCTTATCTTGTCAGTATCTTCAATGTTTTTTTGCTGCTGCAGTGACTCGTCTTTATGTTGTTTGAAATACAATTCTTGTTCTTTTGTTAGTGGTCTGCCCCGGAAATAGTCATCATGTTGT
>CALBVI010000395.1 GCA_937969395.1 uncultured Spongiibacteraceae bacterium
GGTGAAGATCAAAATGCAGATATTGGTAACTGGCAAGACAGTAACAGCGAAGAGTAACGGTTGAGTTTGAAACGCCTAGATCAAACACGCTCAACTCATGATGTTCTTGCGATGAACAGAACCATGAAAAAAGCGGTTAAACAGCAGGTAAAAAAATATAACGGCTTTTCTTTGGTTGAGCTTTTAGTTGTTTTGTTAGTTATTGGTTTAGGCGTGAGTTTTGTTAGTGTCAATATTGGTGGCAATAGCGGTTATCAGTTACGCATAGAAGCGAGAAACTTTGCTAACAATACATCGTTGATGGCTGAAGAAGCAGTGTTGAGCAATCAGCAATGGGGTGTCGATTTTTTTCGTCAATATGACGAAGGCACAGAAGATATTGAGTACTACGGTTATCGCTGGTTAGTTCGCAGCGAAGAAGGACTTTGGCTAGAAGCCAACGCCGACATTAGGCAAACGGAATTTATATTTTCTCCTGGTACGACCATGATTTTGCAGTTAGACGGCCTTGATCAAGAGCAAGTCATTGAGTTGAAGCGCAGAATAGTTGATCCCAATGCCGCTGTGCTTGGCAGTATTAATGAGCGAGGCTTAGGTAATGATGAGCCAGTGCTGCCGGATATTTGGATGTTGTCTAGCGGAGAGATGTCAGCCTTTCGTTTAGCCTTATACACTCAAGAAAACGAAAATACTGAGATTATCGTCACCGGTGATGAATTGGGTCGGATCACTACCAGTGGTGAGGAAGACGAAGATGATTATTAGTCGTTGTAGTCGCAAGTCCGGCCATCGTGTTGATCGCCGTTTTAGTCGATCTAGATACTCAGGGTTTACCTTAATTGAGGTGATGGTTGCATTGCTTATTGTTGCTGTTGCGATTTCAGCACTGCTTAATCAGATGATAGGTAATATTGATAACACTGCTTACCTGCGCGATAAAACAATTGCACAGTGGGTGGCGCTCAATCAGTTAGAGCTAATTTATTTAGAAAATCAAAATACCAATGAATTAATCGATCGCGAGCGAAGCGGCACTTCAGAAATGGCGGGGCGCGAATGGCATTGGTTGGCAAAGCCTAAAAAAACAGTGGCTGACGGTTTTATTCAAATTGATATTAGCGTGCGCGAAGATGAAAATGACGAGTCAGCCATACTCACAGTGACCGGTGTGCTTGATAGCTATCACTGTCCCAGCCAAGGTTGCGAATAATCATGGCTTACTTGTTTAAACAAAATTTATCTTGCCGCCAACCAAAAGGCTTTACGCTGATTGAAGTGTTGTTGGCGATGGCGATTACGGCATTTATTGCCTTAATGGCGAATAGTGGTTTAGGCACGGCGATTACCGCAGCAGAACAACATGAAGTTCAGGCTGACATGATCGCTGAAATTCAGTTACCGCTAACGGTGTTAGAAAGAGATATTCGTCATGCGGTATTACGCCCGGTTACTGATGAATACGGCGAGCAAGTAGCTGCATTACGAGGCGGCAGTTTTAATGATGTGGTGCTGATGTTAACGCGGCGTGGCTGGGATAATCCGCGGGGTTTAGCCCGGGGTGATTTGCAGCGTGTTCACTATATTATGGAAGACGAAGAGCTCTGGCGAGAAAGCTGGTCAGTATTAGATCGTATAAACGAAGAAGATAGTCAGCAGCGAACGCTATTATTAGACGGTGTTACCGAGTTTGAAATTACCTTCTTAGATGGCGGCAGCACTAATGCCAGTCGAAGTGATATTGGTGGTGAGTGGGTTGATGATTGGGAAAAAGCGAACCTGCCATTGGCTATCGAATTTTCCTTTCAGCTCGAAAATTTTGGGGAGGTGAGGCGTGTCTTTAGTATCCCCATCCCATAATGATTCTTGCCGTCGACGTCAGCTGGATTGTCGTCAGGCTAACCATCAGAATAAGCAACAAAAAAGACAGCAAAATAACCGCCAAAATAAACAACAGGGTGCGGCGCTAATTTTAGCATTGATGATTGTTGTCATGGTCACAATGCTTGCGACGACATTGGGCAGTGATTTTTTAGTGACTTTTCGACGCGTTGAAAATCAGCTGTTAAGTCAACAGGCACTAGCGTTTTTGCGCGGCACAGAAGGTATTGCTCGCAGTGCATTACAGGCTGATTTAGAAAGCAACCCTGATAAAGATCATATTAGTGAAGGCTGGCTTAATATGACGCAAGAGTTTCCACTCGAACAGGGCATCATCAGTGGCACCATTTGCGATTTGCAGTCTCGCTTAAATATAAATACCTTGGCAGGTGTTGCCACGGCGCCAAAACTTTTTACCCCTGATCAAGAAATGTTTGTGCGTTTATTGCAGGCAGTTCAGTTGCCGAATGAGGAGTTTTTGGATCAGCAGCAGGCTGAAGAAATTACCACAGCCGTTGCAGATTGGCTTGATGCGGATGATCTTGTTCGCAGCAATGGTGGTGCTGAAGATGGCCACTATGCCGATTTAGAGTTACCGTATCGCCCAGCGAATGTACCGATGATGAACATTAGTGAATTGCGATGGGTGAAAGGTATTGATGATGTTATTTTTCGGGCATTAGAGCCCTATATTACCGCGCTGCCGGCTAATGTTAGCTTGAATGTAAATACGGCGAGTAGTGTGGTGTTACAAACGATCAATGAGTTAACTGATTTGCAGCCGTTTAATGCCAGTGATACTGAAAACATAATCAGTGATCGTGATGGCGATCTTGCCTCAGGTGATTTAACCTTAATCAACACCGGCTTTGATTCGGTTGATGATTTTATAGCGGCGCATACCACCGCAGATGCAACAACGGTAAATAGTGGCCGCCTTGGTGTCAAAAGCGATTATTTCTTAGTTGATAGCAGTACGATATTTATTGATAGAAAATACCGTATTTTTACCGTGCTACATCGCGAGCCGACTAATGGTAAAATCAGCGTTATTGCGCGGGCAAAAAGTGGTTTAGGTCAGTGTTATGCACTGGACATTTAAATAAGCAGACCCTTTAAATAAACAGTTAATTAAAGAACTAAATTAAAGCGAGTATCTATTAGTGAGTACAACCCTACTAATTAAGCCATGCGGTATCGGCAACTTCGAGTGGATTAGCCTCGGAGCCAATTCTCTTGAAGAAACCGTTGGTGATATCGAGCGCCTAGCGCAAGCGCGAGATGCTGCTGGCAGTGCTATTTATCTAGTGCCTTCTGAGGCGATTACTTTGCGCGATGTTACTTTTGATGACAGCGAACGCAAGCTATTACGTCAGACCTTACCTTATTCGCTAGAAGATGATTTAGTGGATGATGTTGATGAACTGCATTTTTCTCTGGGCGCTATCGAAGATAATCAAGTATCAGTGGCTTTAATTAAAAGCGATTTATTGCAGCAATGGACAGAAGAATTTAGCCAGCAAGAAATCGATATCCAGCAATTTATTCCTGAATTACTGATGTTGCCACTGGCTGAGAATAGCTGGAGCTTATTGATTCAGCCACAAACGTGGTTGTTGCGTTACGGTGATAATAAAGGTTTTACCATTGATGCCAGCAGCGCGGGTTTAGCGCTGCAATTATTGCTCGATGAATCAGAACAATTACCGGAGTCTTTAGCAGTATTTGGCGCCGGTGATAATCAGGCGGCAATTCTCAATCAATTACCTGATCTACTCAGTGGTATTGTTGAGTGGCGTGACGACAATTATTGGCAGATGGTCGCTGCTGCCATGACAACGCAAAATGCTGCAAAAAGTAGCAAGTCGCCGTTGATTAATTTATTACAGGGCGATTTTGCACCTAGCTTACCTTGGAACAAATGGTGGAAATACTGGCGTGTTGCCGCGATTTTATTACTCGCAGCGACAGTGCTGCAGTTATTCTCAGGTTATATACGGCTTAATGCGCTAGAAGACGTTAATACCGACTTGCGGGTAGAGATTGAGCGTAGTTACCGCACAGCAGTGCCTAGAGGCGCTGTACTTGATCCAGAGAAACAATTGCAGCGACAAGTGAATGCGCTTAAAGGACAGTCCGGTGCTGGCTTTGTCGGGCTATTACAAAATATCGCTAGTGTGGTAGTGGCAACTGAGGGTTTAAACGTGCAGTCGCTTAACTACACCGAGAAACAGTCAGAAGTAAGACTAACGGTACTGGCCAATAATTTTAACGATGTTGAAACCATGCGCGCTAATTTAGAGAAGCAAGGTTTAGAGGCGGAGCTGACTGGCAGTAGCGCTGAAGGCGAAAAAACACGCGCTCGTTTACGCATCAGAAGCTAAGTTAACAGAATATTAAAAAGACAGCAGATAAATAGATAGCAGATAAATAGACAGCTGCTAAATAGATAAAATTGAAAAGATAGACAGCTTATTAAAGGTTTAGATATGCAACAGTGGTTTAACAATTTAACGCGACAAGAACAGCTAATGCTGTTGTTAGGTGGTGGTGCCGTCGTGGTTTACATCATTTATGTGATGCTATTGCAGCCTATGTCCGAGAAAGCCGAATCACTAGAGCTGCAAAATACGGTTGCGGCCGAAACTCTGGCCAGCGTTAAAAACTTAGCCGCAGAATATAATCAATTAAAAAAATCGGGCGCAACTTCTGCCGGTAATCAAAAGAGTAATCTAACGCGGCTAATTGATACCACCGTGAAAAGTAATAACTTAGTTATGCAGCGTTTTCAGCCTTCGTCCTCAGGCGACATTCAAGTGCGATTAGAAAATGCAGTTTTCAATGATGTGGTTGCTTGGTTAGGTGAGTTGGAACTTGATCACCTCGTAGTTATCAAAGATTTATCAATTACCCCAGGACAGGGCAGTGGCATAGTTAATGTCTCGGTGCGGTTAAATCCAGGGGCTTAATTGTCCACTAGAAATAATGTTTAGATTAGTTGTGACCTTATATGAAAATCCTTAAATGGCTGTTGATAACACCCATCGTATTGCTACTGGTTTTAGTGATCGCTTTATACAATGTGCCAGCTAAATATATTCCCGATGGTTTGGCATATGCAATCGAACAAGGCCTAATCGATAAACAAGCCAAAGATGTCAAATTAGAAAATCTTAGTGGCTCTGTTTGGGATGGTGTCGCACAGCAGGCAACGATTAAAGTCGATGGCGCCGAATTGGAATTAGGTCGTCTATCTTGGCAGTTTGATTGGGCTTCTCTCTTTAGCCAGCTCCCTGCGATTGATATACAAACCTTAGCCAATACCCATCAATCACAAGCGCGTTTAATGGCGCAGCCAAGCGGCGATATTATTGTGAGTGAGGCGGAAGGCTTTTTCCCGCTCGCTTTGTTAGAGCCTTGGCTGCCTCAGCTAATCTCAGGCAAACTTTCATTTGTTATTGATCACTGGGCTTTTAATCAGAAAGAATTATTGGCATTAGATGCAGTGTTAAATTTGGAATACGCCGATTGGTTGGGTGGTGATAATAATATGGCAATTGGTAGCTATATGGCTCAGCTTTCAATGCAAGAGGAAGACGTCCATATACAAATTAATGACTTTGGTGCCGCTCTCGGTATTGATGGCCTAATGACTATTACGCCATCGCAACGTTATACCTTCAATGCAGTGCTGCAAGCTCGTGATGGCCTTGCGCCAGAAGTTGCCACTTCCGTCTCTTGGTTTGGTAAAAAACAAAGCAATGGCGATATTGTGATTAATCGTCGCGGCCGTTTGTAGTAATGGCCGCTGCGCTGCTTATCCCGTTTAAACACTGCCGCATCGCTTGCTCTTGGCTTTTTCTTGTTTGCACTGTTCCTTTACTCTTATTTTCTTCTATCGCGAGCGCTGAATGGTTTCGCGAAGAAGCCGATGTCATGGGCACCCGTATTAGTGTCGAATTGTGGGCTGACAATCAAGCGCAGGCCAATACCGTGATTGCCTTAGCGATGGACGAATTGCGCTGGGTCGATAACACCATGAGCCCCTATATTGAAACCAGCGAGCTTTATCGCATTAATCAATTAGCCGCCAAACAGCCGGTGGTTATTTCAAAGGATTTATTTCAGCTGATTGAAAAGGCGCAATATTTTTCAAAAGAAAGTAACGGCGCCTTTGATATTAGTTTTTCCTCCGTCGGTCATTTTTATGATTACCGTGCCGGCGTCAAACCGAATCAACAACAACTAGTGCAAAACCTAGCGGCGATTAATTATCAGCTTATTAAGTTAGATGCAGAACACAGCACGATATTTTTTCAGCATCCCAATATAAAAATTGACCTAGGCGGCATCGCCAAAGGTTATGCCGTTGATCACGCGATAGCAGTGTTAGAAAAAAATAATATCGTATCCGCCATAGTCGCCGCCGGTGGTGACAGCCGCATCATCGGTGATCGCTTTGGCGACCCTTGGGTGATCGGTGTTCGCCACCCGCGACAAGAAAACACCTATGCGGTAAGAATCCCCCTAGAAAATACCGCCATCTCAACCTCCGGTGACTACGAGCGCTTCTTTATTAAAAACGGCGAGCGGGTACATCATATCCTCAACCCCGTAACAGGCTTGCCCGCTAACAAAGTCCAAAGCGCCAGTATCTTATCTGCCAAAGCAGTCGATACTGATGCGCTATCAACCACTGTGTTTGTCTTGGGTGTTGAACAGGGCTTGGCGTTAGTTAATCGAATGCAAGGCGTTGATGCGATTATTATTGATGGTGAGGGTAAGTTACATTATTCGGATGAGTTGTTGTTGGCTGAGTAACTGCACGTAGTTGGTTATGATATATATTTATATACGACAGTGATGCGTATATTTAACTGTTAAGCGTCATTATGAACCGAACCATTGAGCACATATTTCAACTTGGAGAAGATTCCATAGTTGATGAAGAACTTGCTATTCGTATTGCTCAAGAATGGCATGAGTTATATCTACCTGAGAAAAAGAAATGGACGCGAAATAAACCACCCAAAGGGTTTAGGTGGGAGCATATAACTTGCTCATCTGAAGGTGAAGATGCGCAGAAAGAATATGATTCTCATGTGGCGCGTATTTTTTATATCATGCCTGAGGAGTTTGGTGACAAAAACCATACCTTATTCCAAGCAAAGGTTAAGCCTGAGGTAAATGCTTTTGAGGCAAAAATTGATTGTTATGTGTTCCCTAAAAATTTAGCATGGTCGATGGCATTTACACATGAGAGTGGCTGGCTTGGTCCGTATTTCTCAAAGCACAAAAATTATAGCCAGCTTCAGAAAAGAAATATTGAGTCATTTAATGCAAAAAAAACACTATAAGTAAGCTGCGCTTAACAAGCAGCTGCTGCGGATCGTCGCTTCGCTCCTCCCGCAAAGCTGGGCGTTGGGTGTCATATGAAATATAGACTTATTGCTGCGATTCTATGTACTGGCCTATCTTTTATGGCTATCGGTATGTCTTTAAAAATAGCTTTCCCGCTATTCATACCTGCGTGGGTCTTATATGTTGTAATTTCATTCTATTGGGTAAGAGATAATCGTGCACCTAAAGTGCTTGTTGTCATAGGGGGCGTCGTTGGTATTTTGTCGGTTGTGTTTTCAGCGTTTACGGCAATTTTTTGGGCATTTCCATCAATTGCGTTAATGCTGAATGTAATAAAATGTTCCTTTTGGCCGCAAACACCTAACAAGTAGCGTAATCGAACGCATAAATGCGCCGCTTCGCAAGGCGTCATGTGTGTCAATCCGAATCAAGAGCTATTAAATGAAAGCAATACTTCGAAAAAAAATAATAGAAGTATGCGATAAAAAAATCGCATCTAAAGGTGAGGGTGTAGGCTTATCATTTTATGCTTTTTTTGCGAATAAAAATGATGACCCAGATCTTCTTATGGAAGCCGCTACATGGTGGATTAAACTTCATGCCCTTGATCATTTTGAAAAAGCGGTAAAAATTAAAAATATGGTTGAAGCTGAAGTTTAATAATATTAAGAAGAATATACATGGCAAGTTTGTTAACGAATATCACCGCTCGGTTGAATCGAAAAACTTCAGTTCGTCTATCTGTTCCAATAGTGCTAGGTTTCTATGACTAAAATAATCCACTTAAATTCCAGCGATCCACTTGTCGGTGACTGGGTGCCCGCTGATTTATATTCAGATATAGTGATTTCTATATCAAAGGAAGATGACGAATATAGAGTGTCAGTTGCCGATTCAAATGATGATGAAGAGGCTGAAGTCTACGAAGTTAACTATGACAATTCAGGGCTATCTTTCAATGTGCACTGGGCATCCAATGGCCGATTTATAAAATACGGTTTATTGTTGTCATCAGATAATACCGTCAGGTTGATTTATACCTATAGCGGCCAAGAGACTTGGGTAAGAAAAGAAACCTAATAAGATGGTTAGCTCAAATCTATCGCTGTAAAAAGTGCTAATAGGCAGTTGGACGAAAAAATTCTTTTATAGTTTGTTTCGGATTTAATACTCCAGATTAAAAAGAGCTTCAAGATTACCCTTGGGGATTAAGAGAGATTTATCTGTTAGATCCGTCGGGTGTTTTATGGTATATCGCCCAACAGTAAAATCGTTATAAACGCCCGCTTTAAAGGAGAAGGATGTTGATTAAGGTTTTTGCAGTATTTTTTGTACTAATGATTACTTCCTGCGCATTTATCCAAGAGGATAGTGTTGCGATTGTTGATCAAGAACCGGATAAAAACGAATGTGAGTTGATTGCTTATCTCGGTCAGGTGTTTTCTGATAGTCGGGAAAGTGGGGTTAATACACTGCAGCGAGATACGGTTAGAGCGGGGGGCAATACTTTGTATTTACCTTCAAGCAAGCAATCTGTTTTGGCAAAAATAGTCGGTGGCCGCTACTTGTCGATTGGCACGGCGTATTTATGTGCTGAAAATTATAATCAGCAATGATTAAGATAGATTGAATTTATTGCATCAGTTTTAAGGGCGGCAGATTGCTGTTCTTAAATTATCCCTGTCCAAAAAAAAAGCGGGTAGATTCTAAGCTACCCGCTTTGTATTTTCTTAGCCGTTTAAGCTATCTAACGTTAATCATTAAAAGGTTGATAGGTAGTCTTGCCCTGTCGCTAACTTATAACTATCAAAGCTGAAATAGTTAACGCCATTGATACCTACCCAAGCAAAAACTGCAGCGGTTGCAGCAACGGAGCTGCTGGCATACTCATTGCGATTTAGGTTTAGGTTGGTGACATTACCGTTAGCGGTAATCATATATTCACTGATTGAACTGATCTGGTTGTCAGTAATGGTGATGTTTTCAGCATTGCTGAAAATGATTGGCGCGCCACCCCAGACTGCATCGGTGTAGTTACCATAAAATTCATTTTCAGTCACGGTGACTGAGCCTACTGTCGCGCCAGTTGTTAGTGTGCCAAGAACTAAGCCTGCTTGCGTATTGTATGAAGAGTCATTGCGAGATAGAAAGATACCTGTTGTATCGCCGGCTTGTTCAGAGCCGATAGAAAAACCAACGGTGTTGTGGTGTGAGTAGTTTTCTGTGACGAGTATATTGCGTCCGCCGTCTACGTAAATACCTGCTGATGCAGCAACGGGTGATACACAGTTGGAAGTTTCGTTATAGCGGATGACACCATTGCGCGCATGATTGAGTTCAGCGTCGCTTAAACCTACCCAACTGTAGTTTCCGGCGGCAACGATACAGATATTACTAACATCATAAATGTCATTACCTTCGACGATGAATCCATCTATGTTGCCAGCAATTTTCACTGCTTCACTGTAGCCGGTAGTAAGGTTATAAATATCATTATCAATGATAGAAATGTCGGTTATCGATGTGTCGCTGTTACCGATGACAATAATAGGATTTAGGTTATCAGATGGGCTGGGGGAGGCCGCAGCAGTTGCATCGGTGGTCCAGTGCATATCGTGGATTTCATTGCGATAGATGCCGATATTCGAGCTGCTACCCGATATATGGATGCCTGAGGTATTGCCCGTTAAGTTGGTTAGCTCAAGGCCTTCAATGGTTACGTAGCTTGCGCTGCTGATGCTAAAGATGGCGTCGTTAGTACCGAGTAAACTGCCATCTAAAATCGCGTTTTCGCCGTCGTAGCTTTTGATGCGGAATGTGCCGCTTTCGCTACCGCCGCGTGAAGAGTCAATAAATAAGGCGGTCGTGGGTGTGTAAGTCCCTTCGCGAAGGTTGATGTCTGCGGAGTCAACGCTGAAGGGAACAGTCCAAAACGCCTTTTGAGGAGTTAGCCAAGGGTTTGTCAATGAGCCGTCACCTGTGTCATCGCTGCCGGTGGGGCTGACGTAATATTGAGCTGGGGCTGCGCAAGCCAGGGTGCTTAGTGTCATGAGTGCGCTGAAAATAACGCCGTTCAAATTAAGGTGTTTCTTGTTTAGTTTCATGATTTTATACTCCGTAGGTAGGTAAAGTCTTTGTTTTCCGTTTTAGAGATTGTTGGCCTTGTGTCGCTTGCCTAATCAAGGCCGTTTTGCTGCTCAACTAATTAGGCGGTTAGTTGGTTTTAACGATAAAAGAAGCATGCGGAATAGATTTGTGGTTTCACTTTATTCCGTTTTGATTCTTTTTGTTTCTTTTCGGGAGTAATAATACTGCTTTTTCTTGACTGAAAACAAATTGAAATGTGCAGGAATAGTGAATAAAAGGCTGGTTGAGGTATGCTCTTTTAAGAATTGATAAGTGTGTCTCGATAAAGCTGGTAGCGAGTTCTCATATCCAGTTCTGCTTTTTCGTTCCATCACCGATACAGATGCTTGTTAATTTGAAGCTTAATTCTGGGCTTTATAAACTCTATACAGTTCTGTGATATCCCTGTGACATTTGGCTCGTATAATTTAAATCATCGGAATTAACTTGAGTGAATGATGAAATGTCGATTGTGAAATGCTATCAATTAATCGTATTAGTCAGTTGGATGTTGTTGAGTCAGCTGGCATTGAGTGCGGATCCCGAAATTTACTCCCATAAAACGCGCGGCGCTATTAAGGGGGTAGATCCGGTTGCCTATTTTTCTTTAAAGCCTGGGGATGACGCTGTAGACGGCGATAAAAGTATTACGTGGCGTTATAAGGGCGCTGATTGGTATTTTTCATCGGCAGCTAATCGCGAATTATTTATCCAGGATCCTGAGCAGTATGTTCCACAATACGGTGGTTATTGCGCTTATGCAGTGTCACAGGGCTCTTTGGTGTCGGTTAATCCAGACTATTGGCATATTATCGAGGGTAAGCTTTATCTCAATTACAACTACTTTGCTGATCGTAAATGGCGTAAGGATATTGTAAATTATATTGATCTAGCCAATGAGCAGTGGCCTTCGATTCTGAAAGTTTGTGAAAATGAGGATGATTGTGCTTCGCAGTAGCTGGGAATGATTGAAAGCAGCGTCGCTAAAATTTGTTAAGATAGCCTATGTTTAAGATGGCCTATGTTAAGGATGCTGGGTATTAATAGTGGAAACTGGGCATCAATAGCGTTTTAGGGCTGATTCAACCATTTCTAAAATCTGATGTCCAAGCTCTAGTGTATAAAGCCCAAGCACTGAAGATTTGGTGCCTAAAGCCTTTTTAGTTAGGAATGTAATTGAGTAGTTCTATCGACAAGTCATCGACTGATGTTTCAAAAAATGCGCAAACTTACGTCGCGCCGGGTATGCCGCCGCTGGATATGAGTGGTAAGCAGACTTCGTTTTTTGAATTCTGGCCTGCGTGGGCGATGTATTTGCCTGTGATCGTGCAATCATTATTACTCGCCGTCCGTTATCGTTCTCTTACGTTACCGCTTATTGCTAACCCGCAAATTCCGCTTAGTGGCATGGTGGGCATTGGTAAGAGTGAAGTGCTGGCGCAAGCCACTGGCGATTGTGAATCGACGATTTTGGATTGGTTCTTACACTGTGTAGACGCGTCATCGGTAGGTCAGCAGGTAATAGCTATTGAGCAAGAGTTGTCGAGTCGAGAGCTTGCTTACCCCGTCGTTTGTAAACCGGATATCGGTTGTCGCGGTGTGGGGGTTAAGTTAGTACATAGCCGCGCTGAGCTTACGGCTGTGCTGGCTTATTACCCGCTGGGTGCGAATGTATTTATCCAAAAGTTAGCGCAGTGGGAGCCCGAGGCCGGGGTCTTTTATGTGCGTCATCCTGATCAAGCGCAAGGTACTATCATTTCTATGGCATTAAAATACATGCCTTATGTGGTTGGTGATGGGAAGAGTTGCCTGCGTGATTTAATTGCCCGGGACTGTCGAGCCGGCGAACTGTCGCATCTTTATTTGCAGAGGCACGCTGAGTCTTTAGATAAGGTGATTGCTGAGGGAGAAACTTTTCGTTTGATTTTTGCGGCTAGTCATTCTCGCGGTGCGATTTTTCGTGATGCTAATGACGATATTACTCCGCAGTTAACCGCGCGGATTGATGATTTGATGCAGGCTTTGCCCGAATTTTATTATGGTCGCCTCGATATTAAGTTTAAAGATATTGAAAGCCTGCAGCAGGGTGAAAATCTAGAGATAGTAGAGATTAACTGCGCAAGCTCTGAATCGCTGCATATATGGGATCGCAGTACGCGTTTTTCAGCAGCTATAAGCTCGCTGCTGTTTCAGTATAAGACCTTATTTCAATTAGGGGCTAAAAACCGTTTAAATGGTTATCGCACACCTACTTTGATGACATTATTACGTGCATGGAAAACAGAGCGTCAACTGACGCGCACGTATCCAGAGACAGATTGACCTGAAGTAGATTGATTAGATATAGATCGAGCAGAAACAGGCTGAGGAGTATTGCCCAATGCAGTCAAACCCATTTCGTTTGCCTTTGAAGCCAAAATGGCTGGCGAGCGCTATCGAGAAAATGCTGTCGTTAGACGCATTGGCGGCTTGTTACGACCAGCGTCCAATGCAGCCCTTAAGCGATGGCCAGACCATGGGCGGCCGCTTTCTCGGTCACACTCTTAATACATTTGAAGCTACTGTCGAGGTCGTTAATCCTGATGCACTGCAAGTTGTTCCGCAGGAAGGGCCTATCATCTTTGTTGCCAATCATCCCTTTGGTGGTCTTGAAGGGGTTGCTATGACTCAGCGCTTGTTGCGTGAGCGTCCCGATTTAAAAGTGCTGACGAACGAATTATTGTCACGAATTCCCGAGTTTGAAGAGATATTTATTGGGGTTGATGTACTTTCCCCTAACGCCACGAAAAAGAATATGCGTGGAATGCGAGAAGTGCTCAAGCACATGAAAACTGGCGGAGCTATTCTCATTTTTCCCGCCGGTATGGTATCGGCTATTGATACCAGTGATTTTAAAATTCGCGATCGTCAGTGGAGCACGGTAGTAGCGAAGTTAATGCGACAGTTTAATGCATCCTGTTTACCGCTTTTTGTACACGGGCGTAATAGCTCGGCATTTTATTTAGCCGGCTTAATTCATCCTCGTTTGCGCACAGCAATGCTTCCCCGTGAGTTGGCTAACAAGCAGGGACAGTGCGTTAAGTTTACGGTTGGTGAACCTCTTACTTGGAAGGATGTTGAATGTTTAGGTGATGAACTCTGTATTACTGATTACCTGCGTACCGCGACAGATTTGTTGGCTCACCGCTCTGATCAGTCAGCGTTGGCAATCGAGGCCTTACCTGAGTTTGAGCCAGAGGTGGTAGAAGATAGCCAAGCAAGATTGAAGGCGGCGATTGATGCTAATTTAACGGCGTTAGAGCCGTACCAGTTATTGAGTCATCGTGAGTTTGATGTCTACTGCGCACCTTATGCGGCCTTATCTGAATTGATGCATGAGATTGCTGTTGCTCGTGAGCGAACCTTCCGCGCTGCTGGTGAAGGCACAGGTAATAGCTCTGACAGTGACCGCTTTGACCCGCATTATTTACATCTCTTTATTTGGGACAAAGTGAAAGGGCGTATCGTTGGCGGTTATCGCATTGGCAAAGTAGCTGAGATTGTTAAACAGCAAGGCGTGGATGGTTTATATAGCCGTACGCTTTATCATTTTGATGAACAATATATTAAAAAAATTGATGGTGCGCTTGAGATGGGGCGCTCGTTTGTAACGCCGGAATATCAGCGTCACCCACGAGCACTGGATTTACTGTGGAAAGGTATTGGCGCTTGGGTGGTTAATAATCCGGGTTATCACACGCTGTTTGGTTGCGTCAGTATTTCCCGTGAGCATAGCGATTTAGCGCGCGAGTTTCTCAATGAAACGCTAATGGAAAGTTTTCGTGCTGAACAAAAAATGTTGAATGATGTCAGACCGCTTGCGCCGTTAAAAATTAAGCATCGGGTTTGGAATCGTGATTTATTGAAGTCGCTCAATAATATAGCTGTGATCAATAAGCTGCTGGGGCAGTGTGACCCCGGGCGAAGTATTCCGGTATTGTTACGACAATACTTGGCTTTAAATGGGCGCTTTGTTGGTTTCTCGGTGAATCATAGTTTTAACGATTCGCTGGACGGTTTGATCTTGGTTGATCTTCGCAAGACTCCTATGAAATATTTACAACGTTATTTGGGTAAAGAGGGCAGTGCTGACTTTCTTAACTTGTGGCGTTTAGACGAAATAAAGGAACAAAATTATGTTGCATAGAGCTATGTGCGACGCTGTAGATCAGGCGATTGAATTAACCGCACTTACGGAAGCTGTTTATGAGCAGACTCCATCTATTGCCGGATCGCCGATCGGTAAGCATATCCGTCATATCGTCGATCACCTTGCGAATTATCGAGCTGGTATGGAAAGCGGTTGTATTGATTACAACGCGCGCTCGCGTGAGAGTGATACAGAGCGCCAACCATTGATTGCCATGAATCAATTGAAGGCTTTTAGTGAGTGGTTGCAGTCATCACCTGATGAGCTTGTCGTATTGTCTATCGTGACGGAAGTTTCAACGTCTGATAATGTCTCTGTACGTTTACCAAGCAGTAGCCATCGCGAATTAGTGTATTTAATTAATCACACTTATCACCATATTGCGAACGCCAGTGCATTGGCAAGATCCATGG
The DNA here is from genome assembly GCA_937969395.1 of uncultured Spongiibacteraceae bacterium. GTDB lineage: Bacteria > Pseudomonadota > Gammaproteobacteria > Pseudomonadales > Dasaniaceae > Oceanicoccus. The sequence goes on from CALBVI010000395.1 coordinate 14,968, forward strand.
ACGTTAAGATACCGAGTCATCTTGGTATTGCACCGGCTACCGCGTCTTATTTACGAGAAACTGCGGTGCTATGTGCACAGTAACATTGCTGACTAATTCCGACGGTTATACCTTGATGATGAACCGCGATGAGCTTCGGTCTCGTGCAGAGGGTATGTTGTACAGTGGTCAACGCAATGGTGTTGAGGCTAGCTTTCCTATTGATGCCGCCGCTGGCGGTACTTGGATTGGTGTTAATCATCATGGCGTGAGTTTAGCGCTGCTGAATCGTTATCAGGCACCGACTACTAGCGATAGTGTGTCGCGTGGAAAAATTATTGCAGAGGCACTTTTTGCAGGTGGTATGACCGAGGTTTTTTCTTATTTGAAAAATCTTGATGTCGATTGCTACAACCCTTTCGATTTGTTGTTAGTCGATCGCCATTCTGTTTATCAATTTGGTTGGGACAGAATAAATTATACGCAAGTATCCCACGAGTTCTCGACGCCACTGATGCTAACGTCTTCATCAGAGCGGTTGGAATCTGTGTGTGAATATCGGCGGGCTCGTTTTCATCATTGTTTAGAACAAGGTGAAAGTACTGCAGATATGGATCGTTTTCATTTACAGCAGGAAGTTGATTGTGCCTCTGATGCTGTATTTATGAGTCGCGCCAAAGTGCATACAAAAAGTATTGTAAAAATAAACGTTGATGTTGAGCTTGCGCATTTACGTCATTACGATGAAACGCTGCTCACAGCTAATAAGGCACTTCCCTCAGAGGTTAAAGGCGAGCAAAAAATCCCCTTAAAAAATAGTGATCAAAAGGAGTCGCCATGTTGCGCTTAGTTGAAGTGTTAGCCCCATGGTTTGCAGCTGCCGTGTATGGAGCTTGGGCGGCGTATAGTAATTGGTCTGCGCCTGATGCAAGTGCTTGGATAATGGCGGCCATCGTACAGGGGACTTTTGCATTCGTTTCGACACTGTTGTTGACTAAGATGGTAGTGTTTTTATTGCAGTGGAAGCAAGCTGCATTAGCTTGGTGGCAAGTTTATTTAATATGTTCAGCTGTTTTACTTTTTGTTCCGAGCTTCTTACATTTTCTTGCTGGAACACCGCATATTCTTTATTCCATTTTACCTGGCGCGGTTATCGGTCACATTTACTTAGGGTATTTAGTTTTTTTAAGTAAAAGAGATGTGGTGGCGACGCGTTAGCGATGTCTTTAGTGTCTAGTTGTTCAGTAGCTAGTTGTTCAGTACTTAGCCCCGTTCAGGGAATAGCTCGCGCGGGAATTGAAGCCGGAATGATTAAACTATAGATTTCTGAATGACGTTAATAAAAAAACGAGTACAGCTGTTTAGCTGCACTCGTTTTAAAAGACCCAAGTTATAACGCTATAGGTTTACTGAACGGTTAAGTCTTCACAGTTATAAGGTTCCCAAGGTAGATCAGATAAGAGGACAGTATTTGAGCCACTTTCTTTTTGACCTTCTTTCCAATACAGCGGATCAGTCGCTTCATAGGCGATGGTTAATTCACCTTTTTCATTATCGACGCTAATACGCTCAACAGTATGGTATTGATCACTCTTGGCACCTGCGATATTTGGGCCACGTAGTACTAGCCCAGCTTCGAAACCTATGGTGTCGACGACTAATACATCATCTTCCCAGTGACCAATAGAGTGGCCAGCGAAAGAGGGTGTAATATTGCTGGGATGCTTATCCATATTCATATGAATAACCCGGGTCGTGTCCATAAAACCATACATAAGGGTAATGGTGTCTTCCGCTTGAATAATTCGGTTGGTGTGCTGATCAAAAGTCCAATCTGAGAAGAAGTTTCTAGGTTTACAGTCAAGAGTGTTACCTGATGTACCTGCACCGGATTCTTCAGCCGCTTTAGTCAAAGCAGCAAGAGCTGCTGTTCCTGCGTCGGTTAATTCGGTTGTGCCACCGCGTCCACCGCGTGCGCCACCAGGACGGCCGCCGCGCGCTGCACCTTCTGCTCCACCTCTGCCGCCGCCTTCAGCGCCTGGACCGCCAGCTCCGCGTCCGCCACCTGTTCCTGTTGCGCCAGGGATGCGTTGTTGAGCAGCCCAATCTCCACCGATATTAGGAGCTCCCCAGGCCGTTTTAGCCGGTCTGTTAGTTTCGACTTCACCTTTGTTCTCTGCAAGTTGGTCATAGCGGCTAATGGCTTCGGCATCGCCTAGTGCAATAGTGCTAATGTAACATCCGGTTGCTTCTTTGCGAGAAGCGACACCATCAACGGTAATTGTTGTGCCTGGTTTAAACATTTCTTCCGACCAGCCAGATCGTTTTAATGCACTGGCCGCGCGCATTTCACAGTGCCAGTTTGCTACGTTGCCGTCTTTACCGGTAACGTCAAAATAGACATAGGCGTGTGGATTTACGAATCGTATTTTAGTGACAACACCGCTAACGTTAACTGGCTTAGTGTTGTCAAACTGACTATTACTGCCATGATGAGCAAGTACACTACCGGGTAATGCTGATGCTATTGCAGCGAGGAGTATTAGTTTCTTCATTGTTGGCCCTTTTGTGACTTTTAGTTTTGTCGCTTTATGTTTATGTTAGATTTTTACGCTGTGTATTTTTGACAGCGAGAGTATAGGATTAATGCAAGAGAGGAAGCGCTTTTACTTATCTTTACAAAAGATTTTTAGATTGTGTATATAGTGTGGAGGTAAGGTGCAGAACTTATACGTATTTAATGCTGGGGCTTTCTGTAGCATTGCATGGAGAGTTTCATGGAGGGTTGCAGCGAACAGGTAAATGCCTTTGTAATGTGATTACAAAGGTCGATCAGTAGGGGGGATGTTGACAGTGTTAGTGGCTATAAAATTTTTGTCGGTGAGAATAATACTGACTGCTATACAAAAATGTTATTTTTGTTATTAAGCTGTTTTTAATACCATATAGAAACAAAAAACCGAATCACATCCGCGTCTAAGGTATACAAAGGCTCTTCGCCTATTTCTGCATCTGCAGTTAAATCAGTAAAGTTTTCATAATCAAAACTAATCATGTCGTACTGTAAACTTATGGCCGCGCGATCAAAGATGTTGCTATCGAGTTTGTGCTCGTAACTGACACCTAGACCAATAGTGCTTGATGTTAGATCACTCAGCTCTTTGTCTCGTGCTCTAAAATCTTTTTCATCTGCGGATTGAAATTCAAATAAATCGCTGTAGAAATAAGCGCTGGTTTGATCGTGGCCGCGATAGTGAATATCAAGAATCCAATGTTGGCCTAATGGGTGTGTATACGAAATTTGATAAGTGTTTGCCTCGATATCCCAGTCATCGGTGAAATAGCGGTACTCACCTTTAATAGCCGCGCGATAAGGTAAAAAATAACTGGCGCTAATAGCGGCGGCATCACTGGTATGGGTGCGAGGATAAACCTCCCGTTCGGTCACATAGTTAGTCGGATTAATAGGGTCGACAAAGCGATAGCTACGATAGGGGTTGTTTAAGTAACCTTCTTCGGTAACGGTTTCAAAATTTAATGCGAGTATTAAATTCTTGGTAGCAATTTGGCTGATGCCAAAGCGATAATTTTGACGATCAACGGTATCTTTAAAAGAGTCGTTGCCGTTTTGCATAACAACGTCATTACCGCGCGCATAGCTCAAGCTGATTGTAGTTAAGTCACCAAAGAAATCTTGGCTAATAGAAGCGTAAGCTGTCTCTCCCTCGTAATCGTTTTCTGTACTGGTAGTAATGCCGCCACTGATTATGGTTTTA
>CALBVI010000396.1 GCA_937969395.1 uncultured Spongiibacteraceae bacterium
TTTGTATTGGTGTTGGTGGTTCTAATCTAGGGCCAGAAATGGTCACAGAGGCTCTGCTTGATACTCAGGAGTCATTGAAAATACATGAGATCTCTAGTGTCGATGTAAACCCCTTAGTTAATGTGTTGTCGAGTTTAAATCCTGAAACAACATTATTTGTCATTTCAACTAAAACGTTTACCACTGCCGAAACATTGCTTAATGCACAGTCAGCTAAGCAATGGTTATTAAACGCGGCACCAGCAACAGCAGTGGCGTCTCATTTTGTCGCTGTCACTGTAGAAATTGATGCTGCCAAAGCGTTTGGTATTACGGAAGAAAACTGCTTCAAAATATGGGATTGGGTTGGTGGACGCTTTTCATTGTGGTCGGCGATTGGTTTGCCGATTGCATTGGCGCAGGGGTTTGATGTTTTTCAAGCATTACTCAATGGTGCTGGGGCGATGGATGAGCATTTTAAAAGCGCGCCTTTAGAGCAGAATATTCCAGTTATGTTAGCGCTAGTAGGAGTATGGAATACCACATTCTTAGGTATGGATACTCTAGCAATATTGCCCTATGACCAAAAACTGCATATGTTACCCGCTTATTTACAGCAGGCTGAAATGGAGAGCAACGGTAAGTCGGTCAATTGGCAGGGTGAGAGTATCAACTATTCGACTTGTCCAATTTTATGGGGGCAGACAGGTATTAATGGGCAACATGCTTTTTATCAATTATTACATCAGGGTACGCATCGAGTCCCTGCTGATTTCATTATTTCGTTACATAATAATGGTGGTGAAAAATATCTAGCCCATCATCAGCAATTGGTTGCAAATTGCTTTGCTCAGTCTCAAGCATTGATGGATGGTGTCAGTGTCGAATCTATCAGTGCTGATTTAAAATCCAGTGGTTTAAGTGCTGAAGAAATTCAAACATTGGCGCCTCATAAAGTTCATGCGGGAAATCGGCCTAGCAATACTATCTTGATGGATAAATTAGATGCCTATCATTTGGGTGCTTTGATCGCACTTTATGAACAGAAGATTTTTGTGCAGGGGATTATTTGGCAAGTTCACTCTTTTGATCAGTGGGGAGTGCAGCTGGGTAAGGTTGTTGCCAAGAAAGTTGAGCTAAATTTAGCTGAAGAAAAAGCAACAACCAGCTATGACTGCTCAACTAATGGATTGATTAATTGTTACAAGCGCAGCAAAGCGTTATAGGGGTAGTAAATAAAAGGAATTAATCATGCAGTCGCACATTAAGGCCGCCGTTTATTCAGGGCTTGTTTTTCCCGGCGCGGGTTATTTTTTTCTAAAAAAAGTAAAGCGCGCAGTTATCTTTGTTTTATTAACATTGCTGAGCTTAATAGTCGTTTTATATGATGCGATATATAAAGCACAGATTATTGCTCAGAAGATTGTTAATGGTGAAATTCCGTTTGATCTGACCATTATTCGACAGCAAATTTCTGCTACTGCAGGTGTATTAGATGCTTCTGTGGTTGTCGCTCTGTATTCAGTGATGGCCGTGTTGTGGCTGGTAAGTGTCGTCGATTGTTATCGGCTTGGAAAATTAAAAGATAAATTAAGTTAATAAGTTACTATAAAATAAATAGTATTTGCGTATTTAATTTCTTAATGTGTTGGTATCACTCTATAATTTACTGCGATTAAGTATAAATAATAAATCAATCTTACATTGTAATTACAAAGGAATGTTTCTATGGATAGCTCTAGTCAAATAGTTGAACCTACCGTAACACATAAAAAAGCTGGTTTTGAATTCCGCGGCGATGGCATGGAATACTTTAAAATTTGGATTGTTAATGTGCTGCTAACGATTCTTACATTAGGTATTTATTCTGCTTGGGCGACTGTAAGAAACAATCGCTACTTTTATTCCAATCTTTATCTAGATAATACAAATTTTAGCTACCTAGCAGAGCCTTTGACTATCTTAAAAGGGCGGGTGATAGCGGTGGTAGTCTTTGTAGCTTTCAGTATGATTTCTCAATATGATCCTGCTTACGGTATCGTTCTTACTGTAATTTTATTGATTGCTATTCCTTACTTTGTTAATCAGTCCTTGGCTTTTCAGCGTAGAATGTCAGCCTATAATAATATTCAATTTCGATTTAAAGCCTCTTATTTTGAAGCATTTATGGTGTTTTATGTTTGGCCCTTATTAGGTGTATTAACCCTAGGTATTTTATACCCCTTAGCAATGTTGAAGATGCATCAGTATGTCGTAAAGAATAGTGCTTACGGGACAACCAGCTTTGACTTTAATGCAACTTACGGTGATTACGGCATAATCTTCTTGATTTTATTAGGTGTAGGTTTAGTTTTTGGTTCGATTTATATGGCTATTGTTGCCTTTATACCTGGTGCGGCATTTATCACGCCATTTATTATGGGTTTGGTTTATTTTGGCTTGTATTTATATTTTGTAACTCAAATTAATAATTTATTCTTCCATAGTCTAAGTCTCAAAGATCACAGATTTAATGCCTCGGTAAGTGCTGTCGGTCTAGGTAAGGTAGTTTTGATTAATTTGTTATTGATTTTAGTAACGTTAGGACTTTATTTACCGGCAGCCAAAGTTCGAATGGCTAAGTATTTTTGTGATTGTATCTCGATGAAAATTGCTGGGTCACTGGATGACTTCACTGCCGCTGAGAAAGAGAATGTCAGCGCCTTGGGTGAAGAGTTTGGGCAAGTTTTTGACTTTTCATAACTGCTTGCTAAATCGTTTAGTTACTTAAGACTTATAAGATGATTAATGGACTCTATCTTGACGGTAAATCTTCTAAACGCCATAGCGCAAGTTTAGAAGTTAACTTTAGTGAGCCTGTACCTGTGACTATTGTGGTCCATTATGATGATGGGCAGCAAAAAAAAATCGCATTAACACTTGCCGAGATGAAAGTGCAGTCGCGTATTGGTAGTACACCGAGAGAAATAATGTTTGGTGATGGCAAGTTGTTTGTCACCGAAAGCCATCAGGCGGTCGATGATCTTGTCGCAATGTTGGGAGGGAGCAAGTCTCTCGGCATTATGCACAAATTAGAGAGTAGTCTGTCGATGGTGTTGGCCGCCATTGTTATTACTTTATTAGTGCTTTGGTTTACGATTGATGTTGGCATACCAACATCTGCAAAATATATCGCCTATAACTTGCCGTCCTTTACCTCAAAGCATTTTGGTAGCTCCTTAGATCTACTCGATAAGACAATGTTTGATCCTAGCGAGTTAGACGAAAGTCGCCAACAACATATACAAAAGTTAGTCGCGCCGTATTTAAAACAATACAAAAACTTAAATGCTCAGCTTAAATTTCGTTCAAGTGATAGCGCTAATGCTTTTGCACTACCTGATGGGAATATTGTTTTTACTGATGATATTGTCAATATGGTAGAAACTGATCAGCAACTATTGGCAATATTGTTTCATGAGATTGGTCATCTAGAGCACAGACATATAATGCGTCGAGCTTTGCAAGGCTCAATGGTAACGGTGTTAGTTGTTTTTATTACTGGAGATATTGATAATCTTGATTTAATGACGGGTTTGCCTACTTTGTTATTAGATCTAAATTATTCAAAGGAGTTTGAATTAGAGGCAGATTATTTTTCTCTAGAATTGCTTCACAGTAATAACTTTGATCTTGATAGCTTCGCCACTGTTATGCAGCGCCTTGATGACTACTATAAGGAGGGGGGGCAAGGTGATGTGGTCGCTGAAACTGATATTGTGGACAATGGCGAAGATACAGATAAACATATTAATGAGACCATAAAGACTGTCGTTGGTTTTTTATCAAGCCATCCGGCCACATATGATCGAATTGCTTTGGTCGAAGAGTTTAAAAAGAATAACCCACGATAATTAAAATATAAGAGTTAAAATTGAATCGTCATTGGTTATTTCTATTAATAGCAATACACCTGAATTTTTGGCGTTAGTTGTGATTAGTCAATGAGTTTATAGAGCCGATTCTGGTAATATTCCCCTAAAATCATCCCTTTCTTACAAGTTAGTTGCCTTATCTGAAAAGGCTCTATCTTCCATATTTTCTGCATATTTCATCACTAATATTTAAATACCATGCTTGTATATAGAGGTGTTTAATTGATGAAGAATATCTTGTTTATCAATGGCAAAGATAATTGTTCAAGATCGTTATTTGTTCATTTACATGAAGAGGGCTACCAAATAGATTTTGCTAGCAGCTTTATGGATGTTATGCGTATGCTCGATTCTCAATGTGTCGATTTGATTTTTTTGAACGAAGATTTTCCTGAGATATGCAGTGAAACTACTTTTCGTGTTATTCGAAAATATTCAGATGCCGCTATTGTTGTTTCCATTAGTACGCCTAGCGAGTTAGATCGAATGATATGGATAGATATCGGCGTTGATGAAGTGGTTTGTAAAAATAGCTCAGTACAATCTATCGGTCAGTGTATAGCCAATGTACTGCAAAAAAAAATACTGAGTGATGATGAACCTAATAACAGATTAAAGCCTCTGACAATGTCGTCTGAAGAAACGGAAACATCAAAAGTTGATGATCTGCCTTTGTCGCCCGAAGAATTACTGCTATTGAAATTACTTTCAAAAAAACCGATACAAACGCATAGCTACGGAGTGCTTACTAGCTATATGAATGTAAATGGATTTCAATATTCCGATAGTGTTGTCGATGAAAATATAGGTAATTTACGAAAAAAATTGTCTCTAATTTCATCGGTAGCAGATCCAATCAAAGAGTCATTTTCTGATCAAGGTGCTGGTTATAGATTGCATTTGGATAATGCTATTTAAGCCTATGCGCGCTTCCAAAAGTGAGGCGTATCTCGTATTTAATCTCCGGTTACACTGGCTAGCATTGTTATTGCTTGGGGCTATTGTTAAGTAAAATTATGGATAAACCCATTATAGATTACCGCGTTAAAACTATTTTTTGGATCACGGTTACCGCGCTTGTTTTTGTACCCGCTTTTGCCATTAACAATTTTATTGCCGGACGCACGACGATGGGCTGGATGTCTGTATTAGTGGTTTCGGTGCTTGTGTTGCAAGCTTGGACAATTTATCGCGGTCGTTTTTATCGTCTTCTAACGACTGCGGTTTTAGTTCCTGTCATTGTTTTGTTCGTTATGGCAGCATTTTATTACCAGCAGATTATTGGTGCGTTATGGTGTTATCCAGCGGTGCTGGTATTTTATTTCATTCTGCCAAGGCGCAAAGCTATTTATGCCAGTATCTGTCTTTTACTCGTGGCTGTTCCTAGCGCTTGGTTCGCTTTGGAGCATTCATTAGCTACTCGCGTTGCCGTGACTCTGTTGGCGGTGACTTTTTTTTCCGCTATTTTTGTATTAATTATTGAGCAACAACAGCAAGAATTAGAAGAAAAAGAAGCGCAGCGAAGAGATAGTATGGCCAGTGCATCACATGAACTGCGCACACCTTTAACAACAACATTGGCTCAGGTGGAGGCAATGCGGGATGGAATTCGGCCATTAGATGAATTTCAATTGGCGACGGTATCACGTTCCATTGAACACATGGCTAGTCTTGTCGATGATCTTTATTTGCTGTCACTGGCTGATGTCAGGCAGTTAACAGTCAACAAGCAAACGGTTGCTATTGTAGATACGGTGGAAGATGCATTGGCTGCAGTAAAAACTAAGCTTGCGGACCATTCACTACAGATAGCTAACAACGCTATTCCTAACGTGTCCCTATCTGCGGATCCACACCGTTTACGACAGATTATTGATAATTTATTAGAGAATTGTTGTCGCTATACCAGTTCAGGTGGCAGTATACATCTTTCGGTTGAGCGCGAGCAGCATATGTTGAAGTTCACGGTGGCGGATAGTGGTCCTGGTGTTAGTGATAAGCAATTAAAAAAATTGTTTGAACGGTTTTATCGAACAGACCAATCGCGCTCTCGTCATTTAGGGGGAGCGGGTTTGGGCTTGTCGTTGATTAAAGCACTTTCGGAGGCTCATGGTGGGCATGTAAAAGCGGCGCATGCTAAGCAGGGTGGATTGGCGATATCAGTATTCTTCCCTTTAACTAATGATCACAAAATAGGACGGCTGTAATGAGTACTCCGCCTCGTGTGTTAGTTGTTGAAGATGAAATAATCATCTCCGAAATATTACGTGATTATTTGATTGCGGATGGTTTTGCTGCTGATGTGATTAACACCGGTGAGGGCGTTGTCGATTTTATTCGCGATGAACACCCAGACTTGGTGTTATTGGATTTGATGTTGCCAGAAGTTGACGGTGTGCGTATCTGTCGCGAAGTTAGGGCGTTTTCTGATGTGCCAATTATAATGGTGACGGCGAAGATTGACGAAGCTGATTGCTTGATAGGCCTGGGTGTTGGTGCTGACGATTATGTGTGTAAACCAGTTAAACCGAAAGAAGTTGTCGCACGAGTTAAGGCGATATTGCGCCGAACAGCCAAACTTGATTTTCATGCGCAAACACCTCAATCAGCGTTACAAATTGATGATTCAGAATGTCGGGCGCGTTGGCATCAACAGATCATTGACTTAACTCCGATTGAATTTCGTTTGCTAGCGTTGTTTGCTAAAAAAATTGACAGAGTCTATTCGCGAGATACATTGATGAGTGCTATCTACCTTGATGGTCGCTATGTGAGTGATCGCACGGTTGATTCTCATGTAAAAAATCTACGGCGTAAGCTAATAGCAGTTACTCAGCTTGATAACCCTATTCGTCCAGTTTATGGCATGGGTTATAAATTAGAATTAAATGAAAAACTGAATGAAAAATAATACCGATAATGATCTCTTGGTAAACCTTTCTCCTGTTTTTTTTTGGGTGCTGTTTTTTTGTTATTTCGCTATAGGCGAGCTCAATAAAGCAAACTCCATCTTTTCTGCATAATTAATCGTCATAATTTGGATAGTCCTATTTAAATTATGGAGTTGCAAGCAATGCCCTTATCTATCTTCTTTTTCAGTCAGTGTTTATCTCAACAATGAGTGCTCAGCCTTATATTATTATTGTCGATGATGAGGTTGTTGTCTCTGAAATCATTCGAGATTATCTTATTGCC
>CALBVI010000397.1 GCA_937969395.1 uncultured Spongiibacteraceae bacterium
ACAAGAACCGTATACCCTGTTAGCTAAGTTACTTGCTACTCAAAACGTTATTGATAACGCATCAGTTACCGAAATTAAAAATCAAGTAGTAACAGTTGAGCAAAGTTTGGGCCCTGTTAAAGCTGAAAAAGTTGAAGAGAAAGTATTATTTAATGATAGTGAAGAAGCTCAGCAACATTTAGACAAAGCATTTTATTCTGTTGTACGTGAATCGCGATCTGGTTTGGAACAAGCTAAAGACGCTGTTATTGAATATGTGGCAACACAGTGGGATCACAGTTGCTTAACAGATATACCAACGTTATTGGATGGTATAAATGGCAGCTTGAAAATGATTCCATTAGCCGTTGCCGCGAGCGTTGTTGATTCGTGTAAGCAATTTATTGAAGAAAAACTATTAGCTGAAAAAGTTGTTCCTGATTGGAAAATGCTCGATACGTTGGCCGATGCAATTACATCCGTCGATTATTATCTTGAACTTTTACTTGATGATGTCGAAGCCAATAACGACAGTATTCTCGATGTTGCAGTAGCCAGTGTTGAAAAAATGGGTTATCCAATCAATGGCGATCCAATTAATGATGAGCCAGCCGAACATGAGATAGCTGTTGATAATATTCCAGTATTGTCAGAAGAATTGATGCCGGAAAATAGTTCAGCAGATAGCGCTACTGATCTTGTAGAAGAGAATGCTGACGACGAAGATAATGGTGGCTTTGATCAAGAGATTGTTGAAATCTTTATCGAAGAAGCTGAAGAAGTATTAGAAACGCTGCAACAAGAATTACCTTTGTGGAAATTAAATGCTGACAATGATGAGGCGAGAACAATTGTTCGGCGTGCGTTTCATACATTAAAAGGCAGTAGCCGAATGGTCGGTGGTTTTGACATCGGCGATTTAGCTTGGGCTGTTGAGAGTATGCTAAATCGAATCCTCGATGGCTCGATTAATATTGATAGCTTACGTTTTGAATTGATCGATGACGTTGTTGCGAAATTTCCTGCGATGATAACAGCGTTTGAACAACGTGAAAAAATAGATCGAGAGTCTGTGGATTACTTGATTGAATGCGCTAATCGTTTAAGTGCAGAGCAAGAGCCAGAACTCCCAGTTCGCTCTATGTTTGATAGCAAGACAAATAAAGATCAAATTGCGGTGCCAGCAAGCAATGATAACGATGTGTTGCCTAATGACGATCAAATAGAATCTAATTTAGATATACCAATAATCAATGATGTTGTCGAAGCATCACATGATTTGACCAGTAATACAGAAAGCACAATTGATGACGAAGATGTAGATCAAGAGTTGCTTGATATTTTTTCAGCGGAAACTGCAATTCACGGCAAAGTGCTTGATGATTTTATTGCTCATTGTCAGGAGCTTGCGGGGCCAGCAGAATTTAGTGATGAGCTACAGCGCGCATTACATACGTTGAAAGGCAGTGCCAACATGGCGGAAATCATGCCTGTTGCTGAAGTCGTTATCCCGTTAGAGCACTTAGTAAAAGAATTGCGTGCGAGCCAGTTAAAAACAGATGAGCCTGTTGTAGAGTTATTGCAGCGAGGTTCATTGTTTATTAAAGCTGGCATTGAGCAGTTGGCAACAACGCCTATGCAGTCTCTGCCTGGCGCTAATGATTATATTGATCAATTAAATACACTTTGTGCCGAACGTCTATCTTTTGCTGCAGATGTTCAAGCAGAAGAAAATGGAATCCCCCCAGAAGCGTTAAACAAATTTTTAGGCAGTGCGCTTGATATCATTAATGAGATTTCAGATAAATTATTGCAGTGGCAAGCTAATGAGTTGCCAGTCGATGCCTATGAATCTATAGCACTTGATGCAGGTCGTTTTGTTGATCTTGCAGAAGAGGTCAACATGGAGGCACCAATAGAGCTGGGCAAGGCGGTAAAAAATTATTATCACCGAGCTGCTGTCACCGGTCATGTTACGGATGCGTTTTTCAATTTAGCCGATTTATCTAATGAAACATTAATTGATATGTTGGATCAAATTGCTGGGCAGCAAACCCCTGCATTTGATCCGCAAGTACTTACTGATATTCAATACTTTGTTTTTTCTGAGCAGCCAGATGTAAGCAATACAGATGCAAGCAATGATGAAGAAATAGATGATCTGCCAGTCGTTGATGATTCAATTATCGACCTTGAAGGGCTCGGCGAAGTCTTTAGCATAAATGCCGAGGATATTGATGACGATGTAGTTAATGCGTTACCTACTATTGAAGAACTATCATCCGCTGAGATTATTCATTTTGATGTTAATGCCGATAATAGCAGTAATGACGGTGGGTTCTCGGATGAGTTGGTAGAAACTGATAGTTCAACCGATAATTCAATGGCTAGTGATGAAAAAGTTGAAGCTGAAATTGACTCTGCTGAAACGCTAGAAATTGAAACGCCAGAATCACCAAGTACTGAGATACAAGATACGGACTTTGTTAGTCATATTGAACAAGATAGTAGCTCTAGTAATACTATTTCTAATGCTAGCGATGATGATATTGATGAAGAAATCCTAGAGATTTTTCTTGAAGAAGCTGAAGAGCTACTTGAAGACATGGATCTTGCTATCCATAAATGGGATCAAGAAAGAGAAAGTCGCGAACCTTATGATGATTTGTTGAGAATATTACATACAATAAAAGGTGGTGCGCGTTTAGCTGGGCAAATGGAAATTGGTGACGCTAGTCATAATTTCGAGACATCACTGATAGCGCTAGATAATAGTGGGCTGATTGTTAATGATGTGGTTTTATCTAATATTCAGTTATACCAAGACTGTTTAATCAGACAAGTAACAGCGACGACTGCTGGTGATAAAGCTGGCCCTGCAATTGATATTGCATTAAACCAATTAAATGAAGTTGAAGACGCCGGTAAAGAAACAGATGTAGATAAAGAAACAGATATAGATAAAACTCAAAGTATATCGCCTGTTGTTGGCGCAGCAGATATTGCTGATGAGTCACCTACCTCAACGCAACCTAGTTTTGTGCCGATCCCACCAGAGAAAGAAGAACCGTTAAAAGTTGTTCCTTTTATCGCGAATGTTGATGGTGATAATAATTCTCTAGCAGCAACAAAAACATTAGATCGCGCTGCTGAATATAATGATCCTGCCGCTAAAAAAGGCCCGCAGGAGATGGTCAAAGTTACTGCTCAATTGTTAGAGGAGTTGGTTAACTTAGCGGGTGAAACCTCGATTTCTCGTGGCCGTGCTGAAGAACAAGTTTCTGAGTTAGTATTCTCGCTAGATGAAATGCAAATTACTGTAGACCGTTTGCAAGAGCAGGTACGGCGTCTTGATATGGAAACTGAGCAACAGATTCTTTATCGGCAAGAGCAGGTCGAGAGTGAAGGTCTTGAAGGTTTTGATCCTCTAGAAATGGATCGTTATTCACAGCTGCAGCAATTGTCTCGCTCCCTGTTAGAGTCCTCATCTGATTTGATTGATATCAAGAGTACGCTCTCTGATAAATCACGGGATATGGAAACACTGTTAGTTCAGCAGTCACGTATCAACACAGATTTGCAAGAAGGTTTAATGCGTTCGCGGATGGTACCTTTTGCTCGAATGGTACCTAGACTTCGTCGAATTATTCGTCAAGTTAGTGGCGAGCTTAACAAAAAAGTTGATTTGAAATTAGACAATGTTGAAGGTGAATTAGATCGTACTGTATTAGAACGTATGGTCGCACCTTTAGAGCATATGTTACGTAACGCAGTCGATCACGGTATTGAAACAGTTGATGAGCGGATTGCTGCCGGTAAATCTGAAAAAGGCATAGTGTCATTGGCACTATCGCGTGAAGGCGGAGAAATCGTACTAACCTTGACTGATGATGGTCGTGGTGTTGATTTAATCGCAGTTAAAGATAAAGCGATTGAACGCGGCTTAATGGAAGCTGAAGCTGACTTAAC
>CALBVI010000398.1 GCA_937969395.1 uncultured Spongiibacteraceae bacterium
TGATTTAACCGCTAGGCCAGGGACGTTATCAAACAGGTCGAGAGCATTTTCAATACCGCGTGCACCGAGTTCTTGTTCCGACATCACTGAAATAGCAATTGGAATATCTTGAAGATTTTCTTCGCGTTTACGAGCGGATACGACAACTTCTTCTAACGCTAAACCTGAAGATGTTTGCCCAATTGCGGTACCTGCAAAGGGCATAGCGGCTACTGCTCCCAGAGCACCATAAATGATTTTACGTTTCATATTTTTATTCCCTTAGTCTTATAGATCAAGTAGTCATTACAGATCAAAGTGAGGCTCAGGTACTGCCTCGTCACACATGTTGAGAAAGAAGGACTTAATGTATTAGTGATCCGCTTGTTTGATGGCAGCGAAATACCTTGGCTGTCAAAAATTAAAAGTGGAAAACTAGAACTTGTGCCTTTCTCTCCATGATTCTTGTTAATCGCAATCAATTTTTGTTATTAGCGGGCCTGATGATTTTATGAATTGATCTCTGATTAAAATCTGTGGCCGGTGATGCGATCTTATTTATTAGTGCTTCTAGCGTTATATTTGTTGGTGTTGCAGGAAGCTTGTTAACGTAAGTGTGGTTAAGCTGATCGATTGAGCGCTCTTAGCTTTCCGGTTAGCGTTTACACTTTGCCATGCGTAACTCTGCTGAGTTTTTAGGGTTGCGTGTTTTTGTTTTATTAATGCGAGTATTGGTAATACTCGCTTTCCCCTGACTCTTTATGTCGTTTGTTCTTGTTCAGAACCTTTATTATTTTTTTATATTCCCGAGGATCGTTGGGCTTATATTGTTTGTATAGCTGCGCGTTATTTCTAGTGCAAAGGTGCCTGTAGTGCGCTTTTGGTTACAATGTGTGAATACTAACCTTGATTATCAGTAATGTGAAGCCTATTTGATATATATCAACAAAATTTAATCTCTTGCTAATTTATCAATATATTTAAGCTTTTTTAATATTTTGTTGATATTGGTGTTTAGAGGGCTAGGGATCTAAGTTGAAATTCAGAGGCAATATTTGAGGTGTGGCAATAGAGTGGTCTAGTTTGGATTAAGAACGTGTGGGGTGATGTAGAAGGTTTTCGTAAAAGGGGAGATGTTGCTTGTATGCTTCTTAGAAGCTATATCTTGAGTGTTACTGGCTTAATCTTGAGTGTTAAAGGCTTAGTTATTATAGGTTGTTACGACTGATTGCCCCGTCATTATTAAGACTAATTGCTCTAACAAGTCCCAGCTATTAGCTTTGCTCATCCCTTTAATCGATTTATCGATTTCATTGGCAAGACCAATGAGCTGATGAAGTTTTTTCAATGGCAAGCGGCGCAGAGCATTTTTAACCAAGCCTTTGCGTTTATCCCAAACACGTAAGTTTTGTAATACTCGGTCCAGGCCATTACCCTGTTGAACTTGTTCTGCGCACTGGGTGAGCGTACGTAGCTCTCTAGCTAATGCCCAGAGTACGACAGGTGCTTCTGTTCCCTCCGCACGTAATCCTTGCAGCATACGCAGGCTGGCACTGGCGTCACCTTGCAGTGCGCGATCGACTAAGCCGAAAACGTCGTAGCGTGCATTGTTAGCAACAGCGGCTGTGACTGTTTCTGCATCGATAATGTTGCTGTCAGTAAGTAGGCGCAATTTTTCTATTTCTTGTACCGCCGCCAATAGGTTGCCTTCAACGCGGTCAGCTAACATTTGTGTTGCTTCTGAGTTGGCTTGTAAACCTGCAGTCGCTAGTCGCTGTCCAATCCAGCGAGGAAGTTCCTGTGCGCTAATAGGCCAAACCTGAATGGCTGCACCCGCAGTTTCAATGTTTTTGTACCATTTAGTGCGGGTCGAAGCGCTGTCGATTTTATTGCAGATAATCAGTAAAACATTATCGGGTGAGGCTTTAGCGGCATATTCGCTGAGCGCTTTGCCGCCTTCTTTGCCGGGTTTGCCGCTTGGCATGCGCAGTTCAATTAGCTGTCGCTCTGAAAATAATGACATGGCACTGGCACTAGCTAATAATTCGTCCCATTTAAAACTAGCATCAACATGTAACACCTCACGGACAAACCCCTGTTTACGGCATTGCTGGCGAATGGTGTCACAGCACTCTTGAGCCAATAGCGGTTCGTCACCGCTAATAATATAAATTGGCAATAAGTTTTTACTTAAGTGTTGTGATAATTGATCGGGGCGAAGGCGCATAATCAGTTGTTTTGTGTTTTTAGTTGCTCGCCATCATGCTGCATGGCTGGTTGGTAGGTTTGCAACTGTCGCAAAATTTTATTGGCTAAATTTTGCTGCATTTCTTTGCGCAGTATTTGTTCTTCTTGTTGTGAGCTGACGACTTTGTTGGCATCGTTCTCCATTGCGTTACGTTCGCTGATGGTACTTGGGCCAAAAACAATGTTTCCCGCTTTGTTCTGTAGCTCAAAACTAATGGTTTCAATCAGTAAGTACTCTATGATTCTAGCGCCTTCGCCGAGTGCCGAGCTGCGTTTATCTTGTACTTGCTTAGTAATGCTTAAAATATGATTGGCGCTTTCACTGTCTTCGCTAAGTACAATGCCAGAGGCACTGAGTGAGTTGCGCAGTGCTACGTAGAGTTTGTTACTCGCGCCTTCAATGTAAATGGGTTCAACGCCAGCAGGTAAACTAATGCTATTGCGTAAATGAAAGCCGCAGGCGTTCAACATTAGCGTAAGTGCGATCAATATTAAAAAACGAAATTGGCATTTCATAAGCAATAGTTAATACTCATTATTTAACAGCAATAGTAACCAGTTTACCTGGGATGACTTTTTGCATTTTAATTTCTTTGCCTTCAATAAATTTTTGCACGTTGTCGTTGGCCATAGCTTGAGCCATCACGGCATCGCTATCGGCGTCAGCGGCAACTTCAATTTTAGCTCTTACTTTACCGTTTACTTGTATTACCATTTCAATGCTATTACGTACAAGTGCCTGCTCATCAACGGTAGGCCATGATTCATCGATAATAGCCTTTTTATTACCGAATACGCGCCAAAGGTGGTGGCAGTAATGCGGTGCAATCGGCGACAGCATCTTTATGATAGCGTTTAATGCTTCGCGCTCGACAGCTAGGCCTTGACCTTCGCGATCTTTAAGCTTACCAATTTCGTTAGTCAGTTCCATGATAGCTGCGATAGCGGTATTAAATGTTTGGCGACGGCCAAAGTCATCGGTAACTTTGGCAATAGTTTCATGGGTTTTACGTCGTAAGTCTTGTTGGTTGCTGGTTAGGTTTTTAGTGTTAAGGATTGGTGCTTTGTCACCTTGTAGGTGGTTGTAAGCTCTCGTCCACAAACGATTTAAAAATTTATGAGAGCCGCCAACAGCTGAATCTGACCATTCTAATGATTGTTCTGGTGGCGCGGCAAACATAATAAATAAGCGTACCGTGTCAGCACCGTATTGCTTAACCATTTGTTGCGGGTCGACGGTATTGCCTTTAGATTTTGACATCTTAGTGCCGTCTTTTAATACCATACCCTGACACAGTAATTTATCGAAAGGTTCGTCGCAGTTAATTAAGCCTTCATCGCGCATCAGCTTGTGGAAAAAGCGCGCGTATAACAGATGTAGTATGGCGTGTTCGATACCGCCAACGTATTGATCGACG
>CALBVI010000399.1 GCA_937969395.1 uncultured Spongiibacteraceae bacterium
AAACATATACGAATACCAGTGAAAGATCCGGGACCACGACCAAACGCAATAGCATCCAACTGGCTTAAAGCTATACCCGCATCAACTAAAACCTGATCAACCATCGGTAACAAGCGTTGGGTATGCTCTCTGGCAGCTAATTCATGCTTAGCGACTATGTCAGTACCTGTTGAGACAGCAACCGAACAGGCTGCCGTTGAACAATCGAGGGCTAATATTTTCATTAAAAACGTTCTCGTTAAATCTATATTAAGTATTGGTTTTCAGTTTGTTTAAGCGCTGCCGTAGCAATTAACCTTATCTGTGAATCACTTTAATCATTTCCATTGTTCCTCGCCTCTAAAAAGCTACTCAGCGACGACAATTCATTAACTCTTTCCATAGGCGGTAAGCTATCAATAAACACCTGAGCATAAGATCTGCTGTGCAAGCGCGGGTCAGCTAACATTATAACGCCACTGTCTTCAATACGTCGCAATAAACGTCCACAACCTTGTCGTAAACGGATAACAGCATCTGGTAACAAATAATGCTCAAAGCTGTCGACACCATGGGCGCTTAACTCAAACGATTTGAGCTGCACTAAAGGCTC
The DNA here is from genome assembly GCA_937969395.1 of uncultured Spongiibacteraceae bacterium. Lineage (GTDB taxonomy): Bacteria > Pseudomonadota > Gammaproteobacteria > Pseudomonadales > Dasaniaceae > Oceanicoccus. Next base: position 593 of record CALBVI010000399.1, read on the forward strand.
AGCTGGAGACGAAAAAGGCAGTTTATCAATAATAACTAACGATAACGGGGATGATGATAAATCTAAGCCCTCCCAAAAGCTGCCAGTCCCCAATAGAACACCGTTAGGCGATTGCTTAAAGGCTGAAACTAACTGGCTGTTATCTGCCTCACCCTGTACCAGTAACTCTTTTACACCCTTTTGACGGAGCAAGTTCGCCATCGCCTGTAATGCTCGATGACTAGTAAATAAAAACAGCACCCTACCAAGCTGCATTTTTAATAGCGGTAGAACCGTCGCTAATAAATGATCTGCATATTTTTCATGATCAGGGGCAACAGTGATCTTCGGTGTATATAACCGTGCTTTTTGTAAATAGTTAAAGGGAGTTTCAAAGCGATAAAACTGTGCCTTAGTTAATCCCAGCGTTTGCAAAAACTGACTAGCATCACCAGCAACCGATATAGTTGCCGACGTAAATAACCAACTTGAGTTGTTGGCTGCTACCACTTGTTGAATACTATGAGAGACATCTGCTGGAACATGTTGCACAAGAAACCCTTTGGGCGTTTGTTGCAACCAACACAGGCCATCATCCTGCTTTATTTCCCGCAATTTAGTACAAAGTAACTCACACCTTAAAAATAATTCTTTTAAAATATGATCACGTACCATCACTGTTTCTAACCAGTTTGAAAACTGCTTGAGCCCTGCCAATAATTGATCAACAAGCGCAATATGTTGATAGCGATAATAGGGATTAATGCTTGGCAGATTTAACTGGATACGAGTAAGCGCCTGTTGAAATTTAAGTAAAAATCGCAAGACTGGTTGCTGTTCAGAAATGCCATCACTGAGCGCTTTAATGGCGTCACGACAAAAACGACGTAACTGCCAACTGCTAAGACTGCTGCCTACGATGGTTTGGGCAAACTCTGCAAGACGATGTGCTTCATCGACAATAACAAACTCAGCCGCTGGTAAAAATGGCGTTAATCGATTTTTCGATAACGCTATTTTCGACGAGATTTTACTCGACAGAGCTTTATTCAATGACGTTTTATTTAATAATAATGGTTTCGACAAGGTTTTTTGAATAAGTGTTTTTTTATTACCCTGGTTATCAATATCTAGCTCGCGCTTTAAAACCGCGTCCGCAAATAATAAGCTATGATTTATCACAATAATATCTGCCCGTTCAGCTTGCAGGCGAGCGGCTATGAACGGACAATTCTGATATTCGGGGCAATCATTCGCTAAACAATCCTCCGAGGTGCTCGTCGCATAAATCGTTAACGATGTGGATAAAACCGATAAATCAACCTGTTTTAAGTTGACAAAATGTTGCCACAGTTTCGTAAGTTTTATTTTGTCTTTACGTGTAATATCGTTTTCTGAATGTAAGTTTTTCTTTAAATAATAAGGGCAAACATAACTACTACGCCCCTTTAACACCGCAACCGAACGAGTACTGCCTAATGCCTTTTGTACGACAGGTATATCTACATTCACTAGCTGATTTTGAAGATAATGCGTTGCCGTAGAGATAATAGCTTTCTTATTTGAGGTGAAAACGGGCACTAAATACGCTAATGTTTTCCCTGAACCCGATGAAGACTCTATTACCGTTAAAGCATCTTGTTGCAGTGACGTCTCTATTAGCTCAGCCATTGCTTGCTGATGAGGGCGAGCCTGAAAGTTTTTGATCTGATCAGCGAATGGCCCCTCACCTGACAGCAGTTCGGCACTCTTTATTTTCATATTAATTATTCGCTGTGCCCATAGCCATCAGAAGCATAAGCTTTTGTATTGTTTAGCCTGATAAAATCAGTGATCATAAGCACGCTATTATAACCAACTAAAAAACATAAGGCTGCAAATGCTTACTACCCAGCAGGATAACAAAAAGATTAGCGCCATTATCTTAGCGGGAGGGCAAGGTCGCAGAATGGGCTACCAAGATAAAGGCTTAATACAATGGGGTGGTAAGCCGTTAATTGCCCATGTTATTGAACGAATTAAGTCGCAAACTGATGAGATATTCGTCAACTGCAATCAAAATCTAGAGCAATATCAGCAATTGGGTTATCCAATAATTACCGACAAATTGGTAGGATTCCAGGGTCCCTTGGCAGGTATTGAATCAGGGCTTGAAGTCATCAGCCATGAATATTGTCTTGCTTGTCCATGTGATACACCGTTTTTACCCCCATCACTCGTTAACGACCTATACACAGCCTTACTCGCGAATGAAAGTGATGCGGCATATGCTGTTTGCGAACAACAACGTCATTACGTTCCCGTTCTTCTGCATAAAAGAGGATTGGCATCTTTACAGCAATACCTTGCTACGGGTCAAAGAAGTATCCATGGCTGGTATAAAACAATTAAAACGACGCAAATTGAATATAATGACACCCAAGCCTTTGCGAATTTTAATCAACCTGATTCACTGTTGACGGATAAAACCTAACGACAATAAATATCTTTACTCTTTTCATTGTAATTGATCACCAGACCAGCCATTGCCATAATGAAAAAACCGCCGATATCGCTATCGGCGGTTTTTTATGGGTCTAAACTAGCGCTATTTCTTTTTTGAGCTCTTTTTCTTAGCCGCCTTTTTCTTAACGACCTTTTTCTTAACAACCTTCTTCTTAGGTGCCGCTTTCTTCTTAGCTACGACCTTCTTTTTAGTCGCAGGCTTTTTCTTGGCGACAGCTTTTTTCTTAGGCGCGGCCTTTTTCTTTACCGCCGCCTTTTTCTTAGGTGCTGCTTTCTTTTTAGCTGCGGCTTTTGCTCTGGCTGCGGCCTTTCTCTCAGCAGCTTTAGCTCTAGCAGCGGCTTTCTTCTCTGCAACTCTTGCTCTGGCGGCAGCTTTCTTCTCAGCAGCCTTTGCTTTGGCAGCTGCTTTCTTCTCTGCCAGGGCTACTTTCGCCGCTGCTTTTTTAGCCTCAGCTTTTGCTTTAGCAGCAAGTTTCTTCTCCGCTGCTTTCAACTTCTTATTATTAGCTGCTGCGCGCTTGCTTAACCATGCGGCTTCAAAAGCAGCAACAGCTTTAACTACTGCCACTTGATCAGCTGCAGCCAAAGCCGCGCTACGATCAGCTATTTTAGCTTTAACAGCCTCTTGTGCAGCTTTAGCTTTCGCTTCTACTGACGCCTTTGATACTTTAAGCTTTGCTGTCGCTACCTTAGCACGCAAACCCGAAATTTTAGCTGAAGATTTTGAAACAGCTAAACGAGCGCGTTTGGCCGCATTTTTATCAGCAGCTTTACTCGATTTAGCAGCCTTCTTTTTAGCTGCAGTCGATTTTTTCGCTAAACCTGCTTGTGATTTCTTTTCAGCGGCAATAGCTTTTTGCAGTTTATCCAAAGCTGCTTCTGCTCTCGCTAGGGCAGGCACTGCAACTGCTTTTTTAGCCGGTGCCTTTTTTGCCGCTACTTTCTTCTTTGCAGCTACTTTCTTCACTGCTTTTTTAGATTTTGCTTTTACCATTGTCGTTCTCCAAAAATGTGGCCACATTTATAAACTAAAAACAGCCTTCAAATCACCAAACAACATAGATTTAAAAGCATTAGTATTTATTGTTGAATAAATCACTTTAATTTTTAGACTAAAAAACAGGATTACAAAAGTAAATTAGCGTATTAATCGACATTTTTTACTGTTTTTTATACTTTTTTTGTAAAAAACATCGATTTAATGATTAATTTCATTTTTTTTTAAAAAATTAGCTTATTTTCACCAATAAGAAAAATAAGCGCTCACATCATTTTGGCAAATAATTTTTAACGATAGTAGACATCATTTCTATGTGTTTTGGCTGCGTATTTAAACAGGGAATAAACTGAAATTTTTCGCCACCTGACGCTAGAAAAAGATCACCTATCTCAATACTAATTTCTTCTAATGTTTCTAAACAATCCGCAGAAAACGCAGGTGAAATTACATGTAAATTTTTCACCCCCTCTTTTGCTAAGGCTTCAGTTCTAACAACGGTATACGGCGACAACCATTTTGAAAAACCTAATCTTGATTGAAAAGTCATTTCCCACTCATCAGGTTTAAGCGCTAATGCCTGCGCTAATTTTTCTGCTGTTTCCTTACATTGAAAATAATAGGGATCCCCTTGATCTGAATATTTCTGCGGAATACTGTGGAACGACATTAATAAACGATCACAGCGACCATTTTGTTCCCACGTATTTTTTACGCTTGTCGCCAAAGCATCAATATATTCTGAATAATTAAAATAATGTTTAATAATGTGTATTTGTGGAATATCACGCTTTGCACTGACAATATCTGCCACTTGATCGTAGATACTGCCCGTTGTGGTTGCTGAATATTGAGGATAAAGCGGTAATATAAGAATATGCTCAAAACTCTCTAGTTGTAAGCGATCAACTAACTCATTCAAATATGGCCCAGTATAAGTCATCGCATGAAAAACAACTGGGGCCTCGCTACCTAATTGCTCTGAGAGTTTTTCTTGTAACAACTTAACTTGTTGTTCGGTAATAACTCTAAGTGGAGAACCCTCCTCCGTCCAAATTTTCTCATAAGCTTTAGTCACTTTAATAACACGAAAAACGAGAATAATGCAGTGCAAAATGATCATCCACAGAGGTTTAAATAACTCTACTACACGGCTATCACTTAAGAACTCTCTTAAAAAATCACGTACAGCTTTACGTGATGGTGCTACGGGGGTACCAAGATTCATCAGTACAACAGCTGTTTTCATAATTTAACTCAATAATCTAAAAAGGTTTTATTAACTCACGGGGCTTAATCGGTACGCCGACTATATAGTAATACTCTGTAAACTTAAATTTAGCTCAAAAAAAAGGCCCCTCAAGGGAGCCTTTTCACAATAATATTAATTTTACTTTGTATTGAGGGCAGCTACTATTTTCTGACGAATTTCATCAACACTACCCACACCTTGAACCGCAACGTAATTAGGCGCATTTTCACCCGTTAGTGATTGATAAAAGCCAACCAGTGGTTTCGTTTGCTGATGGTAAACATCTAAGCGCTTACGTACGGTATCTTCTCTGTCATCTTCACGCTGTGATAATGGCTCACCACTTTGATCATCAATATTTTCCACTTTCGGTGGGTTAAATACGGTGTGGTAGACACGGCCTGAAGCTTCATGAACGCGTCGACCACTCATCCGAGTCACAATTTCTTCATCATCAACAGCAATTTCTAATACGGTATCAATGACAACACCAGCTGATTGCAATGCTTCTGCTTGAGGGATAGTGCGAGGAAAGCCATCAAATAAGAAACC
>CALBVI010000400.1 GCA_937969395.1 uncultured Spongiibacteraceae bacterium
CGAATCCAAGTATTAAATTGCTGAGACGGTAGCTCGTCTTGCAAATAATTAACACATTGCTGCCAAGTAGAATCAGGCAAAAGAAATTCCTTCAGGTTACATTTTTTATAATGACTTAGGGGTAATTATTCTTATTTATATACTTTTATTAATACGCAGCTATTTTTAGAGAGACTATAGCTCGCAAGTACATTTTAATTACCACTTTGACTGTGCATTGTACTCGCGAGATTAATACTTATCCACAAAAAAGTGAGCCTCACAGAACTTTATTCACACCCTAAATAATACATTACAATCAATCACTTATTGAATATCATCGATAAACGGGAAGTTTTTATTGTGCACAACTCAATCTTGTGGATAACCACGCAATGTAACTGTGGATAAGTTATAGATAAGGTGTTTAAAAGCTGTAATCTAGCTGATTATCAAACCACCTAAAGTCTTTCTTCATTTATATGTAACAAAACACACAAACGATGCCATAAAAAACAAATTGATATTCAGCAACAAACTCTCTAGAATGCGCGGTCCCTAAGTATCAGTGCAGATAATAGCCAATCTATATAAGGCTTGCCTGATGACTATTTATTATTAGATACATTTTTAGCTCTGGAATTACTGTCATGAAAAGAACATTTCAACCAAGCGTCCTAAAACGCAAGCGTACACACGGCTTTCGTTCACGTATGGCTACTAAAAGCGGTCGTGCTTTAATTAACCGCAGACGCGCTAAAGGCCGTAAGCGTTTAGCAGCTTAATCAAAGATCTATCTTCAGCAGTCGTAACGTGAACAACCATACTGAAAATTCATCAGTATCCCGTTTTACATTTGTTAAATCATTACGTCTGCTGAATGCAAAAGCTTATAAATCCGTTTTTGATGATGCCAAGCTAAAAGTCTCAACCGCTGAAATTTTAATACTCGCTAGACCAAACGATAGAGCAGCCCCAAGGCTTGGTTTGATTATTGCGAAGAAAAACGCTAAGCACGCAGTACAGCGCAACAGAATTAAACGTATTGCTCGTGAAAGCTTCAGGTTGAGACAGCACCAACTCAAAGGTGTTGATACTGTTGTTTTAGCTCGTCGAAACCTGGATAAAATGGATAATGTTTCCATGCACCGTGTATTTAATCGCCTTTGGCAACAGCTTGAACAAAAAGCTGAAAAACACGCCGCAAAAATAGTAAAACTTAATATTCAGCAGCCCAACTAAATAAGCGATAACACGCAAGGCGAACCATGCGCCGACTACTCATAGCTCTTGTTACTTTGTATCGATATATGATTAGTCCTTTTATCGGACGTCATTGCCGGTTTCACCCCAGCTGCTCCGAGTACGCAATTGATGCAATTAATCAACAAGGCGTTATAAAAGGTTGTTATTTAGCATTACGGCGATTATTACGTTGCCACCCCTTCAATCCCGGCGGCTATGATCCTGTCCCGGAAAATCATTCAGATAACCACAAGCGAACTGCACACTAATTATGGACTTTCAACGTTACCTCTTAATTGGCGCTAGTGCCGCTCTCTCATTTATGTTGTTGACAGAGTGGGTTCAATTTAAAGATGATAAAAAAGCTGAAGCAACGGCCGCCGCTTATCAACAGCAAACAACACAACCCATAGCTACAACTACAGCGGATACAGGCGATGTTCCTAATCTAGCAGCTGTAAACAATGCTATTGATGTACCTAACATCGAATCTACTGTTAGTAATATTGCAGCAAATACAACGGCAGTAACTGATGTTGTGCGTGTTACAACTGATTCATTAGTCGTCGATATTAATACTAAAGGTGGTGATATTATTTATTCAGCACTGCCTAAATACTTTGCTGAAATCGATAATCCTGATGTGCCATTTACCTTACTAGAGCAATCACCACTACGTACCTATCTTGCTGAAAGCGGTCTTGTTGGCAACAACGGCATTGATACCAATGAAGGACGTGCTCAATTCAGTAGTAATGCTAGCAATTACACCATGGCAGAAAATCAAAACGAACTTACCGTTGATTTAGTCCATGTCGATAATAAAGGTAATCAAATAATTAAACGTTTTCGCTTTCACCGGGGTGAATACCTTGTTGATATCGAATACGTTATTAGCAACAACAGTTCAGAAGTTTGGACTGCCAATATGTTTGGCCAAATCAAACGTGATAATACTGAAGACCCTTCTGCTGATAGCTCAGGTATGGGTTTAGCCCCTTACCTAGGAGCAGCTGTTCATTTAATTGATGAGCCTTATAAGAAAATTAGCTTTGATGATATTAAAGAAGCTGATTTTACCCCTGTAACAGTTGAAGGCGGTTGGGTTGCCATTCTGCAACACTATTTTGTTAATGCATGGATTCCCGATCCAGAAAAATCACATACTTATTCAACAGCTGTTGGTAGTAATCAATCCAATATTATTCGTTTCACTAGCCCAGCGGTTACGGTTAATCCAGGTGAATCAGCCGTTATAAAATCACAGCTTTATACGGGTCCAAAAGATCAATATAGATTAGAAGAAATTTCTCCTGGTTTAGAATTAACCGTTGATTACGGTTTATTGTGGTGGATTGCACAGCCATTATTTTGGCTGCTCACTAAGTTCCACGGATTTTTAGGTAACTGGGGATTTTCTATTATTGCCGTTACCATTTTAGTCAAAGCTTTATTCTTTCAGCTTAACGCTAAAGCTTATACTTCAATGGCTAATATGAGAAAAGTTCAGCCAAAACTGGTTGAAATAAAAGAACGTTATAAAGATGACAAGCAGAAACAATCGCAAGAAATGATGAGTCTTTATAAGAAAGAAAAAATTAACCCTCTAGGTGGCTGCTTACCGATATTAGTACAAATGCCTGTGTTTATTTCTTTGTACTGGGTATTAATGGAGAGTGTTGAATTACGTCACGCGCCATTTATTGGTTACATTGTCGATCTATCAGTAATGGATCCTTATTACATCTTGCCACTCATTATGGGTGTCTCAATGTTTATCCAACAAAAACTTAATCCTCCACCACCAGATCCAATGCAAGCAAAAGTAATGCAATGGATGCCGGTTATGTTTACCTTTTTCTTCCTGTTCTTCCCTGCAGGTTTAGTATTGTACTGGGTAGTTAATAATACTTTATCTATCATTCAGCAATATATTATTACTAAGCGAATTGAAAACTCGTAGTAATAAGGTAGAAAATTAATTATATTTAAAGGGCTGCTTTTTGCGGCCTTTTTTGATTTAAAATTTTATTAAATACTAATACAAAACATATGCAGAACCTCTCATTAGATACAGATACCATTGCCGCAATTGCAACTGCACCAGGAAAAGGTGGTGTTGGCATTATTCGCTTATCCGGTCCAAAAACATTAGCTATTGCAAAAAAAATAACTAACGCAAAATTGAAGCCGCGCTTCGCTCACTACGGGCCCTTCTTTGAAGTTAGCAAAAATGACAGTGACTCAACTAACACTATTAATAAGCAGGAAATAGATCAGGGGATTAGCTTGTTTTTTCCTGCGCCAAATTCTTTTACCGGCGAAGATGTTTTAGAACTTCAAG
>CALBVI010000401.1 GCA_937969395.1 uncultured Spongiibacteraceae bacterium
TAGCATCGACGTCGTGATAACCGTAACTGGCGGGCCGTTGGTAAAAGGCTTCGCCCTGCGAGGCTAATACTGCACTGACAAGGTCTAAACCATCGGCGCCGGTTGGTTCAAACACCACGCCCTGTGTGGTCGGGTCACTGTGGCCAGTATTGATACTGAGGGTGGCATCCAGTGAATCACTGGGCTGCAACAGTAGTGTTAAGCGTGTGGCCAGACGATCTGTGCCGCTTAAATCATCACCGCCAGGAAAGTGGTTTTTTGCATAGCCGTCTGCGGTTTCATAGTCCACGGCAAATCGAGCAGCTAACACATTGTCGATCAAGGGGTGTTCGTAAGCGGCCTGCACAGCGCGTTTATTGTAGTTGCCGGCGGTGATACGGAGATAGCCATCCGAGTCAAAGTCGGGTTTACGGCTGATAATATTGATTGCACCACCGGTAGTGTTTTTGCCATAAAGTGTACCCTGTGGTCCGCGCAACACTTCAATTCTTTCTAGATCAAACAGCGATAAACCGTGGGTGTAATTGGCGCTGAGATAAACCTCATCTAAATAGATGCCAACCGGGCTTGCCTGATTCAGGTTGTAATCCGACATGCTGACACCGCGAATGGAAAAAATCGGTAGAATGCTTCCGTTCGGTGAGGAAATTTGCAAGCCGGGTACTTGTTGGGCGATATCGGTGAGGTTGTTAGATTGTCTTGCTTGCAGTGATTTACTATCAATGACGGAGATGGCGATAGGAATATCGAGTAGTCGCTGTTCGCGCTTTTGTGCTGTGACCAAAGTTTCAGTCAGTACATTCTCCGTGGTGGTCGCGGCGGCTGTTGTGTTGTCAGCGGCGGCTAATAAGTCGGTGCTAACACCGCTAAGGCCAATAGCGAGTGATAAAGTTTTGAGGGTAAAAGAAAAAGGTTTGGACGTTTTCAGTTGGCTCACAAAAAAGGATCTCCACAGAGTTTACTTTGTATTTAGTTTATAAAAAATACGGGTTTGAGCTTAATGTTACACATCCGTTCACAGGGTAGTATCGAGTGCTGATAGTCCACTGTCTCTAACGGGCACGGCTGAGACTTGGTAGCTAACTACACGAAACAAGCGATTCCACCTCCGTTATCAAATTAAAGCAATGATTGACGGTTGGTCATCTATGACGTTTATCCTTGTGAGTTAGTAGTGTAGGTGATTTTGTTGTTGTTGGTTAATCAGTATTTGGTCTTATATCAAAAGCTACTATAAACTGATGTATGTTTTTTCGGATGCTTCTACTGTTGAAGCCAATATATATTGAGGTTAGCTGTGTTGCGATTAATGGTATTGCGATTTTTTTGTGGGGTTTTGTTACTCACTCCTATCGATAATTTATGGGCATTAGAATTGAACGGCGCCATGCAACAAGGTGCTTTAGTGTTAGGTCGGGTTGAGCCAAGCAGTACTGTCGAGCTTGATGGTGAGGTAGTTAAAGTCAGCAATACCGGTGTTTTTGTGATTGCCTTTGGCCGCGATGCAGCGGAGTTGAGTCATTTAAAAGTACTGGCAGCCAACGGCGATATTGAAGAGCGTGAATTACATATTGCCCCTCGTGCATATAATATTCAGCGAGTTGAGGGTATTGCGCAATCGATTATGAGCCCTAGTGAAGAAAACCTAAAGCGTATACGTAGTGAAGCGGCGCAAGTACGTGAAGCGAGATCGCAGCGATTGGACCGTATGGATTTTGCGGGGCAGTTTCAGTGGCCATTACTAGGGCCGATTAGTGGCGTTTATGGTAGTCAGCGTGTTTATAATGGCGTACCTGGCCGTCCACATTATGGTGTTGATGTGGCAGCGCCCACCGGCACGCCAGTCTCAACCCCCGCGCCGGGAGTTGTAACGTTAGCGCATCAAGATATGTTTTATTCCGGTGGCACGTTAATTATTGATCACGGTTTTGGCGTATCATCAACATTGATTCACTTAAGTAAGGTGTTAGTTGATGTCGGGGATGAGGTTGTGCCCGGTGATATTGTTGCTGAGGTTGGTGCTGGTGGCAGAGCAACAGGGCCGCATTTAGATTGGCGGATGAATTGGCTGTCCAAGCGTATTGACCCGCAGTTATTAGTGCCTGCAATGCCGGAAGAAAAATAAACGTTTAAAACCTGAGGGTGATTATAAGCATCCTTGTTTAATATTTGAGAGAAAAAATGATAGATAAAAAATTATTAGCCATTTTGGTATGCCCAGTCACTAAAGCGCCGGTTGAGTATGATGAAGCGAATCAAGAGCTTGTCTGTAAGGCAAGCGGTTTAGCTTACCCTGTACGCGATGGTATTCCTGTGATGCTGGAAACAGAGGCAAGACAATTAACCGTTGATGAAAAATTAGGCTAATTGAGTATGTTTCTTTACATAAAGGCATTTTTTTAAGTGTTCGATTGAGGTCTGAGTTAAATCTTATATTTCGATCAGCGATTAAACCGTCAAATTTACATTTATTAGCCGCAGATGGTATTCGGCGTTTTCACTGCTTTCCTATATAATCCCGCTTTTATG
>CALBVI010000402.1 GCA_937969395.1 uncultured Spongiibacteraceae bacterium
TGGCGTATTGCCCCCAACCCTAACTAAGCCCGGAATATCGCAAAAGATTTGTGGGTCATTTTTAGCGCTAAAACCTTTTTTCGCCACCAATCCAGCCTCACTAAATTGAGCATTGGCTCCTCGTGGCGGCGGGTATGGCGAACCCTGACCGGTCCAGACACCACTCAAATTAGGCACACCTTTGGACAACTGCAGCGGTAGCTCTACCAATGGTGCGTCATACGTTACGCTGAAATCCTCAATTGTTCCAAAAACCTCACGCGCTACGCTGCCGCCGGAATTTAAAAAACTCACAGACTGCATGAAAACCATAGGCGAACCATCGTGAGTAGCTCTGCCGATGATTTGAATTAGATCACCTACTTTAAATGTCTCGCTGCTCCAACCTTCACGCCTCAGAATGGTAGCGGCGGAGCCTTCACTAACCCAGTTAGTTGTTGAACCATCAGGATTTGTTACTTCAAAACCAACAATGACATGCGGATTTCTAAAACTAAATTTGCTTACAACACCCTTAACAGAAACGGTGCGATCACGGGTATAAGTGGCATTAACGGAATGATGCGCGAGAGTGTGCGACGCAGCTAGCACCAAGCTAAAAACCAGTAAACTTGTCGTTAATAAATTTCGCATCTATACCCTAATTTGTCGTTAAAAAACCGTTATTTTATAGCCACTCTAAATCTGAAAAAGAAACAATCTCAACCAACCTATACATTGCGTACCGCTCTGACCAATAACAAACCTTCACCGGGAGAACGTAAAAGACCACAGGGCAATGCGTCCAAAATGTGTCTACTGGTGGCAGAGTATTTGGTATGCGCTGTAAAATCAAATAATTCTAGGGGACTTTTAAAAATTTATTGCTCGTATTTCTGTATAACTACTTTTATTCAGCATACTGTTGTACGGTCGAGTGTACGGTAGAACCGAACCCACGGTTTAAGTTGGTATGAATTGCACTAAGCCGATATTATTGTTTGCTGGTAAGAAACATCCTTCAGTACAGGCTATCCGAGCGCGACGGTGTATCTAGTTAAATCACATTACGCGTGACAGCCACACTATTACTGACAAGCAGCGTCACCAAAAGAAAATAATTATGGCCAAAGCAAAGAGTAAAACCCAAAAGAAAATTGACAACAATGTACGTATAGCACTAACCGATGCCTGCGAAGATTTCTTGCAAGACATCCCAGGATTTCAATGGCTAAGCCACCAGGCCAACTACAGCGATTTTCCTTCCAGTCTTTTGGTGTGCTGTGTATTCGACACCAACGAAAACCAACAACAGGCTAACGAGAATGATCACTCAAATGTTATGCGGAAACTCATCCAAAGGAAATTGCTAACTATTGGCGTTAAACTTAAATCCCTTCAACAACAAATTATTATGGATACGGAAGAGGCCTGTTCTCAAGAACACGAAGGAAACTGGGAGCGTAGGCTCAGTAGTCGTGAACGACGTAACGTGACACACTCAAAACCGCATTAAACTGACGTATCTACTTTTTTAGTTATTGTTATTGTTCTATTTTTAAAATTGATATTCTATCTTAACGGCTTATATTAATTATCTACACTAAGCGCATGCGGCTTACTAAAGTGATATCCCTGCGCATAATCTACGCCTATCGCTTTAAGCTCATTGGCGATAGCTTCTGTCTCAACAAATTCAGCTACTAATTTTTTATTAAGCGCTTTAGCTACTTCAGTAATAGACTTAACGGTCGCCAAGTTAACAGGATCTGTAAGCATGTCTTTCACAAAAATTCCGTCAATTTTGATGACATCAACATCCAAGGTTTTTAAATAACCAAAAGAAGAGAGACCACTGCCAAAGTCATCCAGTGCAAATCTGCAACCCAGAAATCGCAAATCTTCAATAAACTGCCTAGCATTATCAATATCTGTAATGACCGCCGTTTCGGTAATTTCAAAACATATTTTTTTAGCGGGAAATTTTGTGCTGCTAATTTTTTCAACAATAAATTCCAATAAGTCTTTACTCGCCATTGACTGTCCTGACAGGTTAATCGAACACACGCCAAGGGCTTCCAGTTCTCTAGGATTTGCAATCAGCCAATCAATCACCGCATTAACTACCCAGCGGTCTAAACGCGCCCCAAGATGATAACGTTCAGCCACATGTAGGAATTCATTGGGGAAAATTAAATTTCCCTCGGATGATTTTAGGCGTAATAATATTTCGTAACAAGGGCAGTCATCGATACCACTCTGAAGCGGGACAATAAATTGCCGGTGCAACTCAAAACGATTTTCGTCAATTGCGTTATTAAGCTGATTGACCCAAAGCATTTCCGTGCGTTTTTGCGCCAACACATCATCACCAACTTCAAACACATGAACACGATCACGACCCGCATCTTTAGCTACTTTACAGGCAGTATCCGCTGCATTCACAACATCTTCCAGTGCAGCGCTATGATTGTTGATTTCTGTAATGCCCATACTGGCACTAATGCGGTAGACCTCATCGTCCCATTGATAACGTACATCCATAATCGTGTTACGAATTTTATTGCACACTTCTAACGCCGTTGGTAAGTCACATCCCGCTAACAGAATGGCGAATTCATCACCCCCTAAGCGCGCAACAGTATCCGACGTTCTTACCCCAGCCTGCAAAAGCCTCGCAACTTGAGCTAGCAGTTCATCCCCTGCGGCGTGACCACAGGTATCGTTAACAACTTTAAAATGATCCAAATCGATATAGCACAGCACACTGGGCTTGCCGCCTTTAACATCATGCTGCAGCGCTATCTGCTGTGCTAATAACCGCTCAAACTCACGACGGCTAAACAAGCCCGTCAGAGCATCATGAGTTGCTTGATAAGACAGCGAACGAGTCAACCTTTGCGTGTTTTTGCTGAGCGCTATAATTTCTTGAGGGCCGCGATCTACCCCCTCAAAAGGCACCCCCGTTTCAGCCACTCTGGCCATTTCACTCAGCGCACGTAGGGGCTTGGAAATTTGTCGATTGGCCCACAGCCATAACAAAACGATAGCGAAGAAAAAGGCCAAGCGGCTAAGGGTTTGAATGGTTTGGGTTTTCTTTCTTTCTATTTCTAAGTTGGATGCTCGACGTGTGATTGACGCTTGGATTTTATCGCTCAACACCATGAGCTGCTGCACCATGCCTTCGGTCACCACGTCGGAACGTAATAAGAGTTCATACAACTGCTGTTCACGGTTATCCTCAATCACCGCCGCTTGATTTAAAAAGCTATTGATAATGCTGACTGTTGCTTTGGATTGAGATAGCACACTGCTGAATTCAGCCGGCATTACGCGCTGCTCTAGTATGCTCAAACTCTCTGTCAGTAGATGTCCCTTATCAAGCGCACCCTGAGTTAAGTAGGTTTCTCCCGAACCGAGAATCAGGTCAACAGAGACCAAGTATTGAGACGTATCAGCCGTTAAGCGATCAAAATCTTTTTGCCACAGCATCGCCTCGTTATACTGATCTGAAAGTTGTTGCACCTCATCATATTGGCGCGATACAACCAATTCAATCAGTGAACCACCGATTAAACAGCAAAGTATAACCGTGGCTAGATAGCTTCTAATTCTCACTATTCACCAGGCCTATTCTCAGATAACAGGGCAATTTCAACAATAACGTCAGCCCATGCCAGCTCGGTAACCGCCAGCGTTTTTAATGCTGAACGTAAAATGGTGAGACTAATTGAGTGCTGCTCAGGCAGCAGTGTTTTGGCCTCGACGCTTAAACTGAATCCATCTTCTGATATCAACGGCAAGATTTCATAAAATGAGCGGCCTTTTAGTAATGACTGCATCGTCGATTTAAGTTTCTCGCTGCATTCGTTACTACGGCAGCGCTGAAAGTCTAGCCCCTCTACGGTTAAATCAGGGTTAATTGCCCAAGCTAACTCAATCATTCCCCACTCTGACAACTCCGAACGAGCCTGCACAAAGCCCAAAGGCTCCGCCCCCTTACTGGCGAGGTATAACGTGTGTTTTCCGATTTCATTAAAGTGCAAAGTAAAAGGTAAACGCTGGCTTATTTGCTCTCGTATTTTTTGATCAACCGGCCTCACAATCGAACGGTGTTGCGTGACATCGGGATAAAGAGAGCGAATCGCTAAGATGGGATCGCGCAATGAGCAATATGCCGCTAGCGCCACCGAAGGCAGCAACGCTACTAGCAGCACCGCAACATAAATAATGCGCTGCCAAGGATTAAGAACAAGAGTCGTTAATTTCATCGTGACACCTTAATATCTGAAACGGGCCTGCAG
>CALBVI010000403.1 GCA_937969395.1 uncultured Spongiibacteraceae bacterium
GTACTCGCCATTGCTCACCGAGCTTGAGAACACCTTTTGCGTCTGCACGGTGATAATCGACCAATACTGGACAGCTACCTCCCGCCAAACTGGGCTCTAACAACTCTTTAAATTGGTAAGTAAAGCCCTTCGGCCCGCTAATACCATTAAAATCTTCCGTTTTCATACTGACTTGCAATGCCTTCACTTTAGATTGGCGCGCCTCCAACAGTGTTCTAACCGACTTACCTCGAACCTTCTGCTGCCCCGAATAATCGTCAAAGGTCACCTGCCCCTCAACCACTAATATGGCATCTTTGGTAATTTTCTCTCGGTTCTCTTCATAGGCATCGGCAAACAAAGTGATTTCAATGCGAGCAGTACGATCGTCCAATGTTACAAACGCCATATTGTCGCCACGCTTATTCTTCATCATCCGCAGGCCAACCACTAAACCAGCTATCGATTGATTATTGTGGTCGGGCTTTAAATCAACAATGCGATTGCGCACAAATTGGGCAACTTCTTTCTCATATTGATCAATGGGGTGCCCAGTTACATAGAGCCCCAGGGTTTCCTTCTCTCCACCTAGCTGCTCTTTCGGTGACCAAGGACGGACATCATGATACTCAGAATAGACATCACCACTTTCATCAGCAATCACTACATCGCCAAATAAGTCCATCATGCCTGCATCGCGGTTACCAGCGCTCTGCTCTGCTGCTTTTACTGCCTCAGGCATTGCTGCCATTAAAATCGCCCGCTCAACACCCAAGCCATCAAAGGAACCCGATCGTATAAGCGCATCAATCGCCCGCTTATTAACCTTGCGAGGGTCAGTACGCTCACAAAAGTCGAATAAGTTTTTAAACGGCCCCCCTTCTTGACGGGCTGCGATCATATTCTCCGCCGGCCCTTCGCCAAGCCCTTTAATCGCACCAAGTCCATAAATGATCTCGCCCTTGCCATTAACGGTGAACATAAACTCACCTTCGTTTACATCAGGCAACTTTAACGGCAATTTCATTGAACGGCATTCTTCAATAAAAATAACGATTTTATCGGTATTTTGCAGTTCCGAGCTCATCGTCGCCGCCATAAACTCAGCAGGATAATGCGTTTTTAACCATGCAGTCTGATAAGACACCAAGGCGTAAGCAGCGGAGTGAGATTTGTTAAAACCATAACCGGCGAACTTTTCCACCAAGTCAAATATCTTCATCGCCAGCGTTGGGTCAACACCCTTGCCTTTAGCGCCATCCTCAAAGAGAGCACGCTGCTTAGCCATTTCTTCAGGCTTTTTCTTACCCATAGCCCGACGCAACATGTCCGCGCCGCCTAGACTATAACCGGCTAACTCCTGGGCGATCTGCATAACCTGCTCTTGATAAACGATAACGCCATAGGTCGGTTCAAGAATCGGCTCTAGCCATTCATGCTGATATTGCGCATCAGGGTAAGCGACTTCTGCACGGCCATGCTTACGGTTAACAAAGTCATCTACCATGCCCGAATCCAACGGCCCTGGACGAAACAGTGCTACCAGCGCAATCATCTCTTCTAAATTATCGGGCTGCAGGCGCTTGATGAGATCTTTCATACCCCGAGATTCAAGCTGAAATACAGCGGTAGTTTCGGCGCGTTTTAGCAGTTTATAAGTTGATGGATCATCGAGTGGAATCCGTTCAATTTCGAGACTAAGCGAACTGCCATCCGGCTGAGGACGATTGATCATTTTTATCGCCCAATCGATAATCGTTAGAGTTCTTAGCCCCAAGAAATCGAACTTAACGAGACCAGCCTCTTCAACATCATTTTTATCAAACTGGGTAACAAGACCACTACCTGTTTCATCACAATAAAGCGGAGCGAAGTCAGTTAGCTTCGAAGGCGCAATAACAACACCACCTGCGTGCTTACCGACATTACGCGTTATACCTTCAAGCTGAACCGCCATTTCCCAGATTTCTTGCGCCTGTTCATCGTCGCGTAAAAAATCACGCAGCAGCTCTTCCGACTCATGCGCCTTGGTTAGCGTCATACCCACTTCAAAGGGAATCATTTTCGATAATTTATCAGCTAGGCCATAGGCCTTGCCCTGCGCTCGCGCAACATCTCGCACTACCGCTTTCGCCGCCATGGTGCCGAAGGTAATAATCTGACTCACAGCATCACGGCCGTAAGTATCTGCGACATAGCTAATCACTTTATCGCGATTATCCATACAGAAATCGACATCAAAATCCGGCATAGAAACCCGTTCAGGATTCAAAAATCGCTCGAACAGCAAGTCATATTCTAAGGGGTCAAGATCCGTAATTTTTTGTACATAAGCGACCAGTGAACCAGCACCGGAACCACGACCTGGCCCTACCGGAATGCCTTGATCTTTAGCCCATTGAATAAAGTCCATTACGATCAGAAAATAGCCGGGAAAACCCATTTCTAAGATAATATCGAGCTCAAAATCTAATCGTTCACGATAAGTTTTGACGTGCTCTGGCGCCGTATCACCAAACAAAAAGGCTAAGCGCTCATTGAGACCTTCAATAGAGATCTTGCGGAAGAAAATACCCGTGCGTAGCTCTTTAGCATACTCCTCCGTCCCTTCCTTACCTTGCCACTTAGCTTCCATCACTTTTTCAGTTTGAGCTTTTAAGCCGTCAAAAGACTCTTGCTGAAAAAACGCATCGCTTTCGAAGTCATCAGGTATCGGGTATTCCGGTAAATAATAGGTCCCTAAACTGATTTTGACGTTACAGCGCTTAGCAATCTCAATAGTATTTTCAATTGCTTCAGGGATATCACTAAATAGCTCAATCATCTCCTCTGGAGTACGTAGGTATTGCTCCTCGCTATAGCCGCGCACCCGTCGCGGATCATCCAAGGATCGCCCATCATGAATACAAACTCGGGTCTCATGCGCCTCATATTCGCCTGCGGTTAAAAAGCGTACATCATTGGTTGCCACCACTGGACAACTGTACTCAGCAGCCAACTCTACAGCGGCATGAAGATAATGTTCATCATGCTTTCTTCCGGTACGCTGTAACTCCAAATAAAACCGCTGAGGGAAAATAGCCATCAACTCACGCAGACTTTGAGCTGCCTGCTCTGTTTTTGAGGACAGCAGTGCTTGACCTATCTCCCCTGCCTTACCACCGGAGAGGGCGATTAGGCCCTCAGCATATTCAATCAACCAAGAACGCTTAACATAAGGTTCACCTAAATATTGCCCCTCCTGGAAAGCACGAGAAATCAATACGGTTAAATTACGATAGCCTTTATCCGTTTGCGCCAACAAAGTAAGCGCACTGATTTGGGTATGGTCATCATCTTCCATCACCAAGAAGTCAGCGCCATAAACCGGCTTAACGCCGGCGGCAATCGCAGCTTTGTAAAATTTAATTTGCGCGTAGAAGTTACAGTGATCGGTTAACGCAACCGCAGGCATTCCTAATTCCGCCACCTGTTTCACCAATGGCTTTATGCGCACTAAACCATCAATTAATGAGAATTCGCTATGAAGACGAAGGTGGACAAAAGATGCTGCCATAAAGTTAAAACCAAAGAATCTAAATGAGAAAATATAACGCTATTATTGACGATCGAGTTTAACGGAATCGAAAGGTTAATCACAGCGTCGCAAGACATAGAATCATACGGTTAGCCACCGTCATTCAAGCCCAAGCAACTACTGAAGGCGCTGCTGATAAACTTGGGCCTCTTGCGGCCGCCCCATCAATTTTAAGTAGCTGACTATCGCTGACAATAAACCTGGATCATTAGGCGATTGCTGCAAGGCTTGCTCAAGCACTTTTATCGATTGCTCTCTTTGCTGATTTTCAAATAAAGCCACTGCATAGACATAGCGATAACGAGGGTTATTGGGTGCAAAGCGAGTTGCTGTTTCTAAATAACCAACAGATTGTGCTACATCTTTTTGCCTAATATGGAACAGCGCTAAGGCATAGTTTACATCTGGGTTTTGTGGATCTATCTCCAAAGCTCTCGCAAATAACGGCTCAGCTTTTTCCTCTTGACCATTGGCACGATACAAATCCGCTAAATTTAACAACGAAGGTAAAAACTGCGGTTCAATGCGCTGTGCATGCAAATAAGCTTGCTCAGCTTTAGCAAAATCATTGAGCGCTGCATAAATAAGCGCCAATTGCATTTGTCCGCCAGTAAAGTCAGCATTCAATTCCATCGCTGTAATATATTCATCGATAGCTTTACGCAGTTTTTCTGACTCACTTTGATCAGTGAAGGTGGCAGCTGCCAGTAGCCTCGTAACCTCTAACCGCACCCACTTAACGTCGTCATCGATCAACGGCCATAATAATTCGATACGCTGCGCCATAGGCAAAACCTCATGGGCTCTAACCGCCGCTGCCCGCACTATAGGGTCAGGCGCTTTTAATTGGCTGCTCGCTATATTCAACGCATACTGGCTTGAGTAACCAGCCAGCAACGGCATGACAGACGCTTTGACCAAAGCGGGTTGATCCTCAGCCATCACCAAGGTCAACAAGTCAGGCAGGCCACTACTTTGTCCTACTGCTGCCGATTGTAAGCTTTGGCCATAATGCGCCTGTTTTATGCGCTCTGGATACCACTCACTAAACGCCGTTAATAATGACTCCCTCAAAGCATCAGCTCGCCGATCATTACCTTCGCTAGCTACGCCAACGAGGGATGACTCTGACGCTAATTGCTGATGGCAGGTTTCACAGGCATTGGGAGCGCCAAGCGAAGCGGTTAAATCAGGGCGCGGTACACGTATACTGTGATCACGACGGGGGTCCACCACCATATAAGTAGTCTCTGGCATATGGCAATTAACACATTGAGCACCGCTGGTGCCGGTATCATGATGATGGTGTTCTGGCTGATCAAATACGGCTGGCGCGTGACAACCCGCACAAACCATATTGCCCGGCAATTTTAATTCTAAGCTATGCGGATTATGACAATCACTGCAGACAACGCCCTGTTGATGCATCTTACTTTGTAAGAATGAACCATAGACATACACCTCATCATGAATTTGCCCGTCAGCGTAATAAAGCGGCTGCTCTAATAGCTGCAACTGATAGTTATCAGCAAAGCTCTGGGTGAAATTAGCCGCATCGTGCTGACTAATCGTTGAGCGCCTAGCGTGACAGCTACCACAGCGATCAATTTGCTGCTGATTAGCATGGCTTTCTTCAAGCCTGGCATTGTAGGCAATCGCTTGCCCAGCCGTTCGCAGCCATTGAGCCGGTGAAGACAAGTCATTCAATAAGCCTTTATTGGCAATTTTGTTAGCAATATCATCGCTATTAGCAATACCGCTTTCTATTTGCTGCGTCCATTGTAGATGGTTAGACGCAGGACCATGGCAGGCTTCACAGGCAACATTTATTTCTGACCAAGTAGTATCGAAACTATGATCTGCCTGGGAATAATTTTTTTGTAAATTGGTCGAATGACACTCCGCGCACTGACCATTCCAATTGTGAGAGAACCTTGTCCAATGCAGCACATCGTTGTGATCAACCTTTTCATCTGGGTATAAATGAAACCAACGCTGACCACCCTCAGATTTAGCACGACTGTCCCAAGACGTATTTAACGCCTGTAAATGGCCATCTTCCATAGTGACTAAATATTGCTGTAATGGCTCCAAGCCAAAGGTGTAATCAATTTTAAAATCCTCCAGCTCGCCTTCGGCATTATTGGTACGCACCCAAAACGCTTGGTCTTTTTTGAAGAATGTGGTCGTAA
>CALBVI010000404.1 GCA_937969395.1 uncultured Spongiibacteraceae bacterium
CTGCCGATGAAGAAAGCTCAATGGACGGTGCCCGCGCACTGGCGGCACAAGGCGCACCCAAGGCACGCTATGCAGTTATTGGTGAGCCTACCGAGTTAAAGCCAATTCGAATGCATAAAGGCATGATGATGAACGCGATTACCGTTGAAGGTCGCAGCGGGCATTCTTCAAACCCTGCATTAGGTAACAACGCATTAGAGGCCATGCAAATCGTCATGACCGATTTACTGGCTTTTCGGCAAGACATGCAGCAACGCTATCAAAACACAGGCTTTGATGTAGCAGTGCCAACGCTCAACCTCGGCTGTATTCACGGTGGCGACAATCCAAACCGTATCTGCGGACAGTGTGAATTACATTTTGATTTGCGCGCCCTGCCCGGTATGAACAACGATGATTTATGCGAAGAAATCAGCCAACGCCTTAAACCCTTAGCGCAGAAATTAGATATCAATATAAGCTTGCGCTCTTTAATCAATAGCCTGCCCCCTTTCGAGCAAGCCGCCGATAGTGAACTGGTAAAAGTCGCAGAGAAACTAACCGGCCACAGCAGTGAATCCGTCGCCTTTGCAACAGAGGGGCCGCTGTTACAACAGCTAGGCATGGAAACCATCGTCATGGGGCCAGGTTCTATAGACCAAGCCCATCAACCCGATGAATATATGGCGCTCAATCAAGTGCAGCCGGCGGTAGATTTACTGAAGCAATTAATTGGGCGCTTTTGCCTGTAGTTAATCTCTCACTTGCCCTGATCTAAATTTATACGCACAATGACTCACTCTTTATTCGTACTGAACTATCAACATGCCCAATAAAAATTACATCAAATGGTTTCGCAACTCTGCGCCATACATCAACGCTCACAGGGGAAAAACCTTTGTGCTGATGTTTGGCGGCAACGCCGTCGCGCACCCCAATTTTGCCAATATCATTCACGATATTGCTTTACTGAATAGCCTTGGCGTTAAGTTAGTGCTTGTGCATGGCGCAAGGCAACAGATTGAAGAGCGCGTACAACTGCGCGGTGTTGAAAGCCGGTTTGAAAATGACATCCGCATTACTGATACGCAAACCCTAGAATGCGTTAAAGACGCTGCGGGTTCTTTGCGCTCGCAAATTGAAGCACTGCTAACAATGGGCTTAGCCAATTCACCGATGCATGGTTCGCGTATACGGGTGTGCTCGGGTAATTTTGTTATTGCCAAACCCATGGGTATTCACAATGGCGTTGATTTTGAACATACCGGTACGGTCAGACGTATTGACCACGAAGGCATTCACAAACAATTAAATGATGGTTCTATCGTGTTACTGTCACCGATTGGTTATTCACCAACCGGTGAAGTATTTAATTTAGCGCTTGATGATGTTGCCTCGCAAACCGCTCTACAATTAAAAGCTGATAAGCTTATTGTCTTGTCCGAAAACGGCGGCCTACTCGACAACAACGACCAATTAATCTCAAGCTGTGAAATGAGTACGGTCAAGCAGCTCTTAAGCACAACAAAAGATATCCATCGTAAAGCGGTACTAAACGCTATTGCAAAATGCGGTGACAAGATAGAACGCTGTCATTGTATTGGTTACACCGATGATGGCGCACTACTACAAGAATTATTTACTCGCGATGGTGGCGGCACGTTAATCGCCAAAGATCATCAAGAAAAACTGCGCGTCGCTACTATTGATGATGTTGGCGGTATTCTTGAATTAATCGAACCGCTAGAAGCAGAAGGTACACTGGTTAAACGCTCACGGGAATTACTCGAAAACGAAATCGATCGTTTTCTTGTTATGGAGCTTGAAGGAACGATTATCGCCTGCGCGGCACTTTACGCTTATCCTGAAGATACCAGCGGTGAAATTGCCTGCGTTGTGACTCACACTGATTATCGCAACAAGGGTCGTGGCGAGCGCCTAATGGCCGAACTAGAAAAACAAGCGCTAGAAAAAAACCTTAGCAGTGTTTTTGTATTAACAACAAAAACGGCACACTGGTTTCAAGAGCAGGGATTTACTCTCTCCGAGCAATCAGCATTACCTCAGGGAAAACAGCACCTTTACAACCTGCAAAGAAATTCAAAAGTTTTTATCAAGACGATTTAAAACTGTTTATACATTTCATGGCGGACATCTTCTTTGTCTACCATGAAATGTATATTAGCCATTCTAAAAATATCAAAGCGTTATTTTTTTGTTCTAGCAATCGTTAAAAAACTCTCGATGTATTCAATACTTTCGGCGTTATCACGAATACCTACATGAATGTTTTTGTGGATGCCTTTTTTCCCCAGCTTTACTACAGCCAAATCTAAGCTGCTTTGATACTGCTCCACCAACCAACTCGGCAAGGCAGTAATGCCACGGCCAGCAGAAACCATTTGCAACATAATATCAGTCGTCTCGATAGCCTTATGTTTTTTCGGGCTGGTGTTACTTGGCATCAAAAACTGCGTAAAAATATCTAGGCGCTCAGGCGGGACAGGATAAGTAATCAATGTTTCATCACGCAGGTCTTTCGCTTCAACATAGGACTTTGACGCTAACGAATGTGACCGCGGCACCACAAGTACCAATTCATATTCAAACACTGGTAAAAATTTTAGGCCCGGTTTTAATAAAGGGTCAGGGGTAATCAACACATCAATATCATGATTAAATAAAGCGCCTATGCCGCCAAACTGAAACGCCTGTTTTACATCAACATCAACATCGGGCCACTGCTTTAAAAACGGCGATACAATCGTCAATAGCCATTGATAGCAAGGGTGGCATTCCATACCAATACGCAAACTGCCTCGCAAACCCTGCGCATAACCTTCCATAACTTGTTCCGCATGCTCAAATTGCGGCAGTACACGCTGAGCAACCGTTAATAAATAACGCCCCCCAGGCGTTAACCGTAGACGCCTACCGTCCTTCTCCCACAGTTTTACATTGAGCTGTTGCTCGAGCTTTTTGATCGCATGACTTAATGCTGACTGGCTTAAACACAGCTCTGCAGCAGCTTTTGTCA
>CALBVI010000405.1 GCA_937969395.1 uncultured Spongiibacteraceae bacterium
AGCAATCCCATCTGGCCGATGTGAATCAATTCGGTAGCGCCCTCACCAATGATTTGCACGCCTAATAATTTATCACCCTCGGGATCGGAGATTAAACGCAACATACCATCTTGCACGCCTGATATTTGGCCTCGCGCAATTTCCTCAAATTTAGCGACACCAATAATCGGATCGCCATATTTTTCAATCGCTTGCGTCTCACTCATACCAACAGTAGACAGTTCTGGAATAGCATAAATACCACCTGGAATCGTATCGGTTAAAGCGCCTAGATCTAAACCTAAAGCGGAACAACTCGCACGTCTCCCCTGCTCCATTGACGCCGACGCCAATGATGGCGGTCCAATAACATCACCCGCTGCATAAATATTTTCAACGCTGGTTCTATAGAGAGAATCGACAGAAATAATACCGCGCTCATTCAGTGATAAACCTGCTGCCTCAATATTAAGCCGCTCAACATTGGCAACTCGTCCCGCTGCAGATAATACTTTTTCACTACGATAAATGGTGCCATCTTCCAATTCAGTGATAACTTGCGAAATACCATCCCAGTAAACACGTTTAACCTTAGCGTTAGGAATAAATCTTGCCCCCTCCGATTCAAACGCGTGAACAAAGCGGTCAGTCAAAGCTGAATCTAAAAACCCTAATGGTCTTGGATAACGATCGATCATCGTTACCCTAACACCCAAGCTTGCAAAAATTGAAGCATACTCCGAGGCGATAACACCACCACCTAAAACGGTTAATGTCTGCGGTAAATAAATCATCGACAAAATAGAGTCACTGTCGTAAACATGCTCGTGATCAACTTCAATATTGTCTACTTGCCGAGGTATAGACCCTGACGCAATAACAAAATGATCTGCCGTTAATACTGAGGTATGACCACCCGGCTTATTGACACTCACACTCTTATTATCAACAAAGCTAGCTCGCCCGTGAATACGATGAATTTTATTACGGGTAATTTGCTTATTAATATACTCATCGTGAGCCTTAATCACCGTATGCATATTTTCAACAAGCGCGGCCATTTCCATATCTGGCCGCAGCGAAAAAGAAAATAATTCGGCATGGTGACGCAAGTTAGCAATACGCAGAGCATTCTCTCGCAAGGTTTTACTAGGAATAGTTCCGCGGTGTACACAGGCGCCGCCTAATACACGATCGCCTTCAATCATTGCTACTGTTTTCTGTGCTTTAGCTGCCTGCACAGCAGCTTTCTGGCCAGCAGGCCCACTGCCGATAATAATAAGATCGTAATGCGTGAGCTCACTCATACTGACAATGCTCCAATAGTATCGTGAACTGATTCTGCTTTTTTCAACAAATCCTCAACATCATCAGCGTATAAATTAATATGCATAACACTGGAGTCAGCACTCAATACTGCAGAATCATAATTGCGATCAGCTAAGGTTACCGTCGAAAAAACACGGGCGGCTTTAACGGTATCGACAATATCTTGCGCGTCCTCAGCAACATTCCCACCGGCGGTATCAGCAACGCCTATGATGGTATCTTTTACCGCCGTAGGTAACTGCCAATGATCTGCCAGCATACTACCGACCTCTGTTTGATATTTATCCATAAGGGCCATCACTACCTCAGGCAACAATCCATCACCGCTGCCCTTATTAATATCAAGTACAGTTTGCAGCACTACCGGACGACCAATTTGATATAACAAACCACACAGAAAGGTCGATTCAACATTTCGACGCCCCTGCCTAGCAATCTCTCTGGCCCATACCGCAGTAGCCAGTGAAGACTGCCAAATTTCTTTGATAACATCTTCAAACCCCTTCGCAGAGAACATTTTTGGCCCCATCGTAGCGGCCATCGCGATCTCAGCAATGTTTTGCATACCTAAGCGTGCAGTGGCCTGCTGTAAAGAGGTCATTTTTGTAGACGGACTGTAAGCGGCGGAATTAGCAATTCTCATTACATGACCTGCCAATGCCTGATCACTTTGTATCAGCTTAGATAAAGCTGCTGCATCAGAATTAAGATCATTAACAAGAGACATGACTTGTGTCGTCACTTGAGGGAGCATAGGTAAAGACATCGACTTTGAGACGATTCTCTTTTCTAACTGCTGGCCAATCTTATCAATAGTACTTTGATCCATTCCTTTCTCACTTATTATTAAGCTATCATATGTTACGTAAGAGCAATTACTTCTAAAACTATCAATAGTTTAGATCATCTTTTTAATAACAAAAGTTAGATAGCTACATTTGGCCTATATATCTTGCCTCAATGGCTATCTAATGCCCTAGATAATAGATATCAAAGGTAAACAGAACCATAGTCAACGGCGTTAACCCATGCTTATTAGCTCACCCACCACCATGCCAACAGATATCGATCACACAACCAACAAAAGGCTACATTCTCGTGCTTGAGCTAGAAATCCTATATCAAGACGAACACCTCGTTGCCATCAACAAACCCTGCAATTTATTAGTTCATCGCAGTGATATCGATAAACATGAAACCCGCTTCGCGTTGCAAATGCTACGAGACCAACTGGGACAACATGTATTTCCAGTCCATCGCTTAGACAAACCGACTTCCGGTGTCTTGATATTTGCTCTTAAGCGCAATATTGCTCGTTTACTCTCTGAAGCTTTTGCCGAAAGAAAAATTGAAAAGACTTATTGGGCTATCGTTCGCGGGCTTACGCCAAATGAGATAACGGTAAATCATCCACTCAAACCAAAGCACGATAAATATGCAGGGAAACACAATAATAAAAAGGACAAACCAGCTCAGCCAGCAATCACACATTTTAAGCGGCTTAATACCATAGAGCTGCCCTATGAGGTCGATCGTTATCCACAGAGCCGCTACTCATTGATTGAAGCAAAACCAGAGACTGGTAGAAAACACCAAATTCGTCGCCACCTGAAGCATATTTCTCACCCCATCATTGGTGATGTAAAACATGGCAAAGGGACTCACAATCGTTTTTTTAAAGATCACTTTAATTGCGATCGATTGCTATTAACATGCAGACAGATGGATTTTGAGCACCCCATCAGCCTACAACCAATGAGCATTAAGAGTGGACTTGATGAAAATTTTAGACGTTTGATATCAGCATTCAGCTGGTAGTCACTCTTAACAGTGAATAACTCAAGCGAAGACAGATTAACAAAAAAGAAACAGCTGAGACTCAGCTATAGGAAGAAAATTTAAAAACAATGTAAAAAATAATTCTAACATTTATTAAGTATAAACATTAATTCGTTATTCCTCGGCCTGAGGAATCCTCACATTACGACCAGGCATCACCGTTGAAATCGCATGTTTATAAACAACTTGTGAATTGACGTTTTTAAGCATGATGATAAATTGATCAAAGCTTTCGATTGTTCCCTGAAGCTTAATCCCGTTCACCATGAAAATAGAAACAGGAATACGCTCTTTACGTAGAGCATTAAGATAAGCATCTTGAAGGCTAGGGCCTTTTTTCATGATGAATCCTTATAGTTATAAGGTTATTGTAAAAATAATTACCAACTTATAAACACCTTAGTCAACAAATCTGGTTTATAGGCTAATACTTGGAATCATATTTATAGAGCAAGACAGATCGTCAAAAACGTTCCTTTTATTATTCTTGCGTTTATCCCCATATTGTAGACATTTTTGATGGCAATTCCCAACTTATTTCTTAACTAGCCTCAGTTTAAAGCCCGAAAAATCAAATACTAAGCGATCAAACTTTTGCATAGTTCATAAATCAACATAACGACCTTGTTATAGCGCAGCACCTTATCAAAAACTAAACGAGAACAATCTATGATTACACCATCATCGGAGGCGGGATAGTCGGCTTATCAACTGCATGGCAACTTTGCCAGCAGCAACCGAATAAGAAAATATTGCTATTAGAAAAAGAATCTGGTTTTGCCACACAGGACACAACAGCGGCGTTATTCATGCAGGTATTTATTATCTGCCTAACAGCTTAAAGGCTAAATTTTGTTGCAAAGGCGCAATAGCCACTAAGAACTTTTGTCAGCAATATGATATCTCTATGATCAATGCGGCAAGCTCTTAGTAGCTACAAGTCCAGAAGAACACCAGCAAATGCTAGCGCTTTAACAACGAGTTCAAAAACATTAGCTTGAGACAGCGCTATTACACGCTGAACAACTGCAACAAAAAGAACCCATATCATAAGCAGTGACGCTATTTTTGTTACCAGTACAGCTATTGTTGATTATCAAAAAATTGCTAAGACAATGGCTGCTAAAATTATCGCGCTAGGGGGGAGAGATTAGATTAAGGCATGAAGTCATAAACTTAGGAAAAACCAAAGAACAAATCACCCTAACAAAAAAAGACAACAACTAAATAAAAAACAATAAGTTACAGCCGCTACTTAATAACGTTCACAGGTTTGTTATCCTATAGCGCTACTAAGATACTCGGTATAAAGACTGACTTTCAAATCATCCCTTATCGAGGTGAGTACTACCAGCCACCAAAAGAAAAGAGCTTATCAGCCATCCCTATTGGTAACTATATTTGTGAAAAGATTATAGAAAAAACGAAAACTTGATTAAAAAAAACACCACCCAAATGACTAATCAAAAAAGATACGTTAATACAACTTATCCTCTTTTACCCTTTCACTCGCCCTTACTCTTACTCTCTGATACAAATGCGCCCATATTTGCTATGAACGCTTTTTATCCTGCATTTAATTTTAAATATGGGCGTGATTCAATCAATGCACGCCCTAAAAAAACAGCAGCAAAATCAGACAGTATTTTATTTAAGTGCCGCAGCTACTTTCGCTTTGGCTTCAATCGCGTCCCAATTTTTATCAGCAATATCTTGTTTGCTGATCATCCAAGTACCACCGACACATAACACATTATCCAACGCTAAAAAGTCTGCAGCATTATCAGCAGTAACACCACCTGTAGGGCAATATTTGATTTGCGGCAATGGTCCGGCAATCGATTTAAGCATCGGTATCCCCCCTGCAGCTTGAGCAGGGAAAAATTTCATATGCGTAATACCTTTCGACAACATATTCATTGCCTCTGAAGGCGTAACCACCCCCGGTAATAATGGTACTGACTGCTGTAGTGCAACTTCAAGTAACTCAGGCGTTGTCCCTGGGCTTACAATAAATTCTGAACCGGCTTCAATTGATGCATGAAAGTCTTCAACGGTGACCACTGTACCAGCACCAACAATAGCACCAGGCACTTCTTGTTTGATTTTTTTAATCGCCGCTAGGCCGCAAGCTGTTCTCAAAGTAACCTCTAAGACAATTAAGCCTGCATTAACTAAAGCTTTAGCCATAGGCACAGCATCATCGATGTCATCAATCACGATAACGGGGATTACTGGACTGGCTGTCATGATCTCTTCAATAGTACGCATATTCTTCCCTACATTTAATAATTATTAAGGCGCCCAGTACACACTGACCGGAACCTCGTTTTGTTGTAATACCGCACTCATTGGCATCAGAGCGGTATCAGTATTTTTTAGTGCCTGTTGATATACAGCTAGTTTTTCATCACCAGTAATCAACACGCAAATTTTCTTTGCTTGTAATAGACCAAATAAACTCAACGACATACGCTCAGTCAATTCCCCTGTCACATTGCTTTTCTTGGCCTTAATAGCCGCACAAAGCTGCTGTTTACTCGTATCAAAAGCGTCATTTAATCCCTCTGCATGTGGAAATAAAGACGCTGTATGTCCATCGGGACCCATACCTAAGATCACTAAATCAAACGGCGTTGCTAATTGTTGATAACGCTGTTCGCAAACAGTTCGTCCCTGCTCCGCAGACTGTTCGTCTGTTTTCATAGAGATAAAACGTGCCGACGATGCCTCATTAATTAATAGATTTTCAGCAATAAACGCTTCGTTACTTCCCTGCTCTTCGGCTGAGACCCAGCGCTCGTCGACTAAAGCTACACCAATCTTATCCCACGGCAAAGCTTGCTTTGAGAGCTGCTGATAGAACGGTTTCGGACTACTACCACCAGAAACTAAAAAACTGGCTGTTTGCGTACCTGCCGTTGCCTTTTCTAATATCGCACATGCATTCGCCAACAGAGCTGCCTGCAAATCTGCTTGCTGAGAAAAAAATAATTCTTTAACCACTAGACTTTCACCTTCACTGACACCAGGTTCAACTAATCTTCGCCTTCATTAGCGTTAAACCATTCGCGACCATCTTGAGCTAACAATTCATCTGACTCATTAGGCCCCCAACTTCCTGCACGGTATAAATGCGGCACCGCTGAAGACTTTTTCCACGCATCGATAATGGGGTCAATCCACCCCCAAGCACAGGCCACTTCATCACGGTGAATAAATAAGCTGGTATTAGCAGCGGCAGCATCAAGAATTAAGCGCTTATAGGCATCACTACGGAATTTTGTGTAAGTATCAGAGAAGTTCAAATTTAATGTCGCTGGCTGCAGCTGCATATCCATTGTCGCCAAGTTTTTTGACATCATCGTCAACTGAATCGCTTCTTCCGGCTGTAGCTTAATCACCAATCGATTCGGCGACAGCGGTCCCGCAGATTGCTGATAAACCTGATGAGGTACATCTTTAAATTGAATAACGATTTCAGCACTGCGGGCTTTCATTCGCTTACCTGTGCGCAAGTAAAAAGGCACTCTAGCCCAGCGCCAATTATCAATATAGGCACGCAACGCGACAAAGGTTTCTGTATTGCTATTTGGATTATCGAGCTCTTCTAAATACCCAGGTACTAGCTCACCAAAATAACTACCAGCGACGTATTGGCCTCGTACAGTATGCTTTGCAACTT
>CALBVI010000406.1 GCA_937969395.1 uncultured Spongiibacteraceae bacterium
AGAGCAGGGGATTGAAAATCCCCGTGTCCGTGGTTCGATTCCGCGACCGGGCACCATTACTAAAGGCCTCGCAGCAATGTGGGGTTTTTTTGTTTCTGGGATGTCGCACTTCAAAACAAAACAAAAGAGTGTTGCGCGCCAAAAATAGAATTTAGCTAGTTAACTAGGCAAATAATTAACTTGTTAAATCCCAAGCACTTTACTAGTATTAGTCAAGTGGATTTCACTGATGAATTATTCATAAATTATAAAAGATATTAGAATGAATAAAGAAAATGGAACTGATACCAAGCGCAGCAACCAACTGAGCTTTTTCTTTGAAGCCGCGCCTGAAACCACGCTAACACAATCTGCAAAAATCTTTCATTTTGCCAATTATGACTATAAAAATGATGATTGCCAAAAGACCTCAAGCGCCCTTTCAAAACTAAGACAACACGCCTCTAGTTTAAGCTGGTAACAATTTAACCCCGATCTACCGAACTCCTGCGTCACGACATAAAAGGAATTAATTGTGAGCGAGCCCCAAAAAGTTCCTCTAAAATCCGTATCCGCAAGTAATAGCAGCAGTAAAAGCCCCTCAGAACAATTTACAGAAAGAGAATCAAATGAACTAGTAATTGGCTTCAGCGGACCTGTTGGTAGCGGTGTTGATATTCTCAAAGACAGAGCGGCTGAAATATTAAATCAACAAGGGTACGCAATTCAGCACATCAAGCTGAGCGACCTTATCAAGAAATTTGCGCTCACCGAAGAAGGTAATTTCCTTGGTAAAATAAGCGGCTTTCAACCAAAAGATAGATATAAGATTCTCCAGAAAGCAGGTAACGATCTAAGGCAGAGATTTGGAAATGATATTCTGGCTGAATTAGCCATCACCAAGATAGCCACCATTCGAACAAAACAAGTGCCTGAGGGCCAGACTGTAAAAGAATACATCCCGCCAAAAACAGCCTATCTTATTGATCAGTTGAAACATCCTGGTGAAGTAAAACTACTTAGAACCGTATATAAAGATCTATTTTATCTTATAGGCGTTTTTGCGAGTGCCGATCAAAGGAAAATAAATTTAAAGTCCACGCTGGATATCGAAGAAACAGATGCAATTTCGATAATGGAAAAAGATCGAAAAGAAAATATCGACCACGGCCAACAACTCGATAAAACATTAAAGCTTTCAGACCTATTTATTCGTAACACTCATGCCCACAACGATAGAATAGATGCTCAATTCACCCGATTTCACGAATTACTTCATGGAAAAATTGGCATTTCACCCACCAACCATGAACATGCCATGTATGCCGCTTACTCAGCTGGATTACGCTCTGCTTGCCTATCAAGACAAGTAGGAGCAGCAATTTCTGACAAGGAAGGAAATATAATTGCCACTGGCTGTAACGATGTACCGAAGTCTGGCGGAGGGCTTTACAATGAAATGAGCCAACCGGATAGCCGCTGTGTAAACAAAGATGGCGGTAAATGCTATAACGATCATCATAAAAACCTGATGGTTCAGAAAATAACCCAAAGCCTTGTAGAAAATGCCAACCTCCCCCAAGAAAAGGCAGGAGAAGTAGCATTAGCTATAAAATCTGATGCTGGATTAAAGGACCTTCTTGAGTTTTCACGTTCTGTGCATGCAGAAATGGACGCAATTACTACCATTGCGAGAGTTGGAGCCAGTACAACAAAAGGCTCATACCTTTACACAACGACCTACCCCTGCCACAACTGCGCTAGGCACATTATTGCTGCCGGCATAACTAAAGTTTTCTATATCGAGCCATACGAAAAAAGCCTCGCTCGAGAGCTACACAGAGACGCAATCGAGTCGGACCCGGAAGAAGAAGAAAGAGATACTATCAACGTTCAATTCATGCACTTTGAAGGTATTTCCCCAAGGCAATATCAAAACTTCTTTTATCCTGCTGGAGAGCGTAAAGACAACAAAGGGATAGCCAAAAAATACTCCAAACCACAGGGCCAAAAAATAATCGCCCAAATACTCGACGATTACAGAGATCTTGAATCGAAAGTCTCTGAACATTTAACTTCCGCAAATGGTATTCCTGACGAACTATTCAGCGACTAGTGCGACATTTGAGCGACATAAAACACCTAGAAACGCATAACCTACTAATATATAAAGATTTTTATTTATAAGACTGGGAATTATTAGTCATTTGCGGCCATTTTTTGCACGACGTCCTTATTTTATTAGTTCGACTCCCTTATTACCTAACAGCTTTAGAAAACCTTTAATCAACAGCGCTTTCGATTGAATATACTGTTCGATTAACGTCTCTTATTTCAACGGCAAGTAAATACTGGTCTTAAGATTTTCCGGTTTCTCTTCCATTGGGCTATTCCAATATTGCTCAAAGGGAAAGCCATTAGCTTTATGTTTTTTAGCCCGCATATACATCATGCCCATTGACCAAGCATTACCCAAAAAGTCGTATGGGCCATTATGTTTTATTTCCAGCGCCTTTGAATCATCAATCCGCCCTTTTACATATTCGGAATCCAAATCCACATTAGCAAGATCTTCATCTGAAACAGCAGCAATGTAAGTGGCACTCATATTTTTCATATCAAATTCAGGGTAAATACACAGCCAGTGTTTAGCGCCCTTCTGACCATTCACCACAATATCGTTTACCAGCTTTTCAAAGTCTTTCTTCATAGCGGCGGGCATATCAGCAACGGCAACCGTTCGCTTAATACCAACATAGGAGAAGCCTTTATAGTCAACCATGCCGTTATTGATCGTTTCGCAATTTACACGCCCTTGCTCAGAAACTTCTTTTAACATTCTGAGCCCACGATCGTAATCCATTCCAATCCAGTTCTTCATCATTTTTATCATAAAAAACATAAAGAACGGCATGCTGGAATTCATTACCCAGGTAACTTTTGTTTGATTGCCCACTTCCTCAAATAAAAAACGAACCTTGGCTTTTGACTTCCATGGCTTAAAAAATTCAAGATCGTAATTAAGCTGATGCGCATCAGCTGATTGAAAGGTGTTTTTTCCTGAACCAATAATCTCACCGTCCCAGCTCATAGAGTGCCCAGCTTCTTTTGGATTACCGACAACACTCACTGAACAGTCAGGCTCTACAATCGTCCAAGGCGACCAGCTACTCCAATGATTAAAATCTTCAACTAATGCGCGCACTTTGCTTATCGGAGCATCAATGGTTGTACTTTTATTGACATCAAATTTCATATTGCACCTCCTGATTAATCTTCAACAAGTTCTAAGTTATTTTTATAGCTTATCTTTTCAACAACAGGATTTATATTAATACCAGAGAATTAATCGTCAAAAAATTAACAGGGCGTTTATTATTGACGACCA
>CALBVI010000407.1 GCA_937969395.1 uncultured Spongiibacteraceae bacterium
CGATGGTTTTATTTAAATATAAAGAATACCTAATCTTAACATCAACTAAAGGAGCTAACTTAATATTAGATAGGCAAGAGTATAGTCAGAAAGTAGAGTGTTAGTGGAGAATGGTGTTAATTATGGCTAATAATACTCAAAATGATCTTACTTTTCTTCTGTGTGTGGAATTCTTCCGGCAGTGATTGTCCTTAAACGTATTTGTGGTGGCTGGCTATGATGACATTGTTTGTGACAAAAGTTGTCACAAAGTGGCGAGTGTTGTTATTTTAGTGATTACCTAGGTCGTTTTTTAAGAAGTGTTTTTGTTACTAGTACCTTTGTTCTATTTAGTAACTTTTTGATATAAAAGGTTTTTTTTCTTCTTTTCTTCTGTACTGATGAAGCTGGCATGTCATTTGTATAGTACACCTTCATGATCAGAATATTATACGCTGGTCACTTTTTTAGTTGAACTGTAACCAGTAATGATTTAATTAAACTCTTTGGAGAGAACATAATGAAGAATATACAACAAGGTTTTACCTTAATTGAATTGATGATTGTAATTGCGATCATTGGTATTCTGGCAGCGACAGCATTACCCGCATACCAAGATTACACTGTTCGTGCCAAGGTGGCAGAAGGCCCTAATTTGGCTGCCGGTTTTAAAACGGGTGTGGCGGAGATATTCATCGATGCTGGTGAGGCGGGTATTACTCGGTATGCGACTGTAGTAGCTGATGCAGTTACAGCTAATGAAGTACAAACGCAAAAGCTTTCAGATGTTACAATTGGCGATACAACCGGTTCAATTGGTTGCGTTATTATGGAGATGGGTGGTACTGATCTGGCTACACTGGGTACAGATATTGGCCTTACTTATTGCCCGCATATTAATGGTACGGAAATTTCTGACGCTAACTCTACAGGCTCTATTCAGTGGGTTTGTGGTGGAGAGACATCTACAAAAGCTACTTCATTGTTATCTACGTTCCCAGTGCCAACTGCTGGTGTTCTTGATAAATACTTGCCTGGTGAGTGTCGTTAATAGGCTTTGTAAGAGTTAGTTTGCAGTAACTTAGTTGATGTACATTAACTAAAATAAGGGCTCCTAAATAGGGGCCCTTATTCTTTGAGGTACAGCAGAGGTTTGTTGGAATCGACCACTATTGTTTATTTCGAAGAAGGTGGTAGTAAAGTTATTGCAAGTTAAGGAGTATTTGTTAAGTATCGATAGTGCTAGTTAGATATTCAATGGTAGGCTGGATCAGTATGACAGTGAGTAGTGAGGGTGATTATGAGAATTATTAAAGTGCCTAAAGGTTTTACACTGATTGAATTAATGATTGTAATTGCAATTATTGGTATTTTGGCAGCGACAGCATTACCTGCTTATCAAAATTATGTGATACGGTCAAAAATCGCAGAAAGTGTCGGTATCGCTAGTGGTTTGAAGCAAGGAGTTAGTGTGGCATTTAACGAAGATGGTGTTGCAGGATTAGGGCGCTATGCTAGTACAGCAAATGCTAATCAAACTGATTTTATTACGTCATCGGTGACAGCAATAAATGTTTCCAGTACTACAGGGGCAATGGGAGTTGTGAGGCTAACAGTCGGGGGGGTTGCTCAGTTGTCCACTAAGAACCAGCTTATTTTTTCACCGCATATTAACGGCCTTGAACTCTCAAGTAGTAATTCTAATGGCACAATGCAGTGGGCTTGTGCTGGTGAAACGGGGGTGCTTGCTTTGAGTGCTTTTCCTGGAGCGACTGTAGACACTACTTCAGGTATTGATAGTAATTTTGTTCCTTCCCAATGTCGTTAGTACGATGATGTGTTGATTTGAATAAGAGGTTCTTTATGGGTAGCGGTGATCGCAGTTCGCAGGATGATAAGCCGTTGTGGTTTAAGTACATACCTCACCAAGCACGATGCATGGCTTTCTTGTGGCATTTATTAATTAGTATATGTGCAGTTGCATTGGTCTTTGCGGTGGTTTATCTATATTGGTTTCCTCATGCATTAGCGATGGTTTCGGGTGGTCTGCAAGGCTTAACCATTGTTGCTTTGGTTGATTTAGTGTTGGGCCCAACGCTAACGTTTGTTGTTTATGATATTGCTAAAACCAAGCGCCATTTGATTCGAGATTTAGGTGTTATTGCAGGTTTGCAGATTACTTGCTTGGTAGCGGGTGTTGTTACTGTTTATCAAGTAAAGCCTGTGGCTGTTGTGCATGTGTTCGACACTTTTCATGTGTTATCGAAACCAGACTATGAAGCCCTAGATATGGATACCAGCATATTGGATACATTTCCTGGTGCTTACCCTAAATTGCTATATGTTGATACTGAAAGCAATGCTGTTGCGTTTAGGATTAAAAACACATTGGATCAATTGAATCGCCAGCAGCCATTACACTTACAGTTAAACTCTTATCAACTAATACCGCAAAATAAGCAAGAGCTGTTATCCCTGTTTCATGGTGATAATATTAAAAGTGATGGAGGTTGTTATTTGCAAAATATTAGCTCAGTTTATTTGTCTGGTACGGTTTGTTTTGATGGGGGCTCGTTGAAATTTACTGATTTTATTGAGGGTGGGTCTATTTCACATGTGGAGTCGCTTAAAAGTGATGAGGGTGCAACTTAAGCTTTCTTTATCATTGGGTTTTGAGTGAGGTTTAATTATAAAACCTCATCGACAAATCCACCGCCACACAATGTTTAGTCAGCGCCCCAATTGAAATATAATCCACGCCAGTTTCAGCAATCGGTCTTAGGGTTTCAGTCGTTACATTCCCCGAAGCTTCTAATTTGGCTTTGCCATCTGTTGTGCTGACGGCTGTTCGCATCATATCTAGATCAAAGTTATCGAGCATGATTATGTCTGCGCCGGCGTTTAGCGCTTGAGATAGTTCGTCGAGGTTCTCAACTTCTACTTCTACGGGTTTCCCCGGTGCATTGTGTTTGGCGGTTGCTATGGCTTTATCGATACCACCGCAGGCGGCGATGTGGTTCTCTTTAATAAGGAATGCGTCATAAAGGCCAATTCTATGGTTGTAGCAGCCGCCTTGGGTCACCGCATATTTTTGAGCTGTGCGCAGGCCGGGAATAGTTTTACGGGTATCGAGTAGCTTCACATCAGTGCCGCTGACTTGGTCCGCATAACTTTTGCAGGTGGTTGCGGTGCCGGAGAGTAGTTGTAAAAAGTTAAGGGCAGCACGTTCGCCTGTTAATAAGCTGCGTGCAGGGCCTT
Organism: uncultured Spongiibacteraceae bacterium; assembly: GCA_937969395.1. GTDB lineage: Bacteria > Pseudomonadota > Gammaproteobacteria > Pseudomonadales > Dasaniaceae > Oceanicoccus. The sequence continues at coordinate 3,238 of CALBVI010000407.1, forward strand.
GTAGGGTAAATAGGGTTTGATTGGGTTCTACTTGCTCGCCATCAATTGCTTGCCAGTTAACTATCACGGATGGATCGACTTGTTTAAATACTTCGTTTACCCATGCTTGTCCGCAAACTACAGCGTGCTCACGGGTAATGATTTTTGCGCTGGCGGTTTCGTCTGCTGGGATTAGTTGAGCCGTGATGTCACCGCTGCCAATATCTTCTTCTAAGGCTCTTGCTACAGTGATTTCAAGGTCTTGGCTGGCATATGTGGGAAGTGTCATTGATCTAGTGCTTTCCAGTGATGTTAAATCGATAAAAGTTAATCTAAGCGCGGGGCTATTCTAACAGCATATTTATGAGCTGGCTCTCCAAATTGCTTTGTTTAAATGAAGTGTGTTTTTAGTAAGTGGCTTATTGTCTGAGTATTAACGTATCGCCGCGTTGGGTAAATTCGATCTGCTTTAGTGCGCTCATGCCTAGTAAAATTTCGTCAAAGTCCATACCTGGGCTGATATGTGCACTTACATTGGTGAGTTTTATATCGCCAATAGTAAGGCTATCTATTTGAGTCGAGTAAATGGTGGCCGTGCCATTAGCTGTATTGGCATAACTTTTTCTGCCTGGGATTAAGTTGAGGCGATTGGCGGTAGAAGTTGGGATTGCTACGTCGGTTGCGCCGGTATCGAGCATAAAGACTACTGGTTGGCCGTTGATAGTGCCGCCGGTTACATAGTGATGCTGCCTATTGGCTTCTAATATAACTTCGGCACGCTGTCCCGGTGTTATATGGCTATTAGGATGTTGATTTGGGTTGAATTGTTTTTCTAGCATGTCGTCGAAAAAGAAAATTAATAGTGCTATGAGAGTCCCCCAGGCGAGAATCATCATGGTGACTCCCATTTTACGAGGATTGGAATGATCATTGTTAAGTGGAGGTTTAGGCGACTCAGTCATAGCCGAGATTGTGCTCCATGGCATTGTTTATAAAAGACTTGGCGATAAAGTTGGCCAGAAAATCAGTGCTCAGTGCTAATTTGTACTAGGGTTTAAGGAGAATTGATAGTCTTGTGTGATCAGTTTCTCGAACTGGCTACAGGTGACAAGACGGGGCCGGCTTTAAGGCTTATAGTTTTAGGTAACGAAATTATGCCCATGCGGGGTTGTGTCGTGGTCAATATCAAGAATGTCATACCATTAAATAGCCGAAACGCAGTATCAGGAGCTGAAGATAGAATGGGTGATGATCTCCACCTTTTTACGCGGTTACCAGCCCCTTTTGTGGATATGCACGCAAAGGGCAAGCTAGCTTTGCGTCCGCTGTTGCAAGCCCTGTTTGATAATATTGATGATGCTTTGTTTGAACTAGCTGATCGGTCTGAGCATAACGCCACCCAAAACATGTACTTTGAATCTATGCGCGAGATACGTATTAAGCGTCGCGGCATGGAGATAGGTTTTGCTCGTGAAATTGATCATAGCTTCAGAAGTTTATTACTGGAAGATAATAAACTTGCTGCTTTAGCAGGTGCCGATGCAGATGTATCTACGGAGAAGTTAGCCTTAGTTGATGATGATGAGATGGAAGAGCTTGTTGCTGCTGACAGTATGGTCGCTAAAGCGGCGAGTAAATTTACCCAGCCGTTAAAGGAGTTAACCATACGTTTAGATTCCTTGGTAGAGCATCAAACCGTTACTGCCAAGAACAACCCCTTCGGCCCCTATGCGATCTGCCAAGCTTTTATTGCGGTGTGCCATGATCTCGATTTAGACATTAAGGCGAAACTAGTCTTATTTAAACTGTTTGATCGCTATGTTATGAGCGCATTAGACAGTGTTTATAACAGCTGTAATAAAGTACTGATCGATGGTGGTATTTTACCTAAGTTAGATAAGCGTCGAGCTGCGGCTAAGTCACCGGTGCAGGTTGCTTCATCTGCATCCGGTATGGCTGATTCCAATCAAACGGGTGATGTTTGGGGCGAGGGGCGTTCAGAGGAAGCCTTTTCCGATTTACAGCAGTTGCTGCATCAATTGCCTTCAAATACTGCACCTATGGGGCATGTCGTTAGTGGTTTGGTTGCGCCGGGGCAGGCGCCGCAAATCCCCCGTGAAAAACTACTGCAGTTGTTACAGGCAGTACAGTCTTCGCTTATGGCTCAAATGCAACAGCAACAGCAGGCTGCATTACAGGGTGTTACGCCCGAGCATGTCGATATTCAGCAGTCTTTAAGTCAGCTACTAGTTAATAAAGTGCCGGATAAACCGTTGAGTATTGGTCAAGTTGATGACGATGCTATCAATCTAGTTGCTATGTTATTTCAGTTTATTCTTGATGATCGAAATTTAGCCGCACCGTTAAAAGCATTGATTGCTCGCTTACAAATTCCCATTATTAAAATTGCGATGCTGGATAAGACCTTTTTCAGCAAGGGTGGGCATCCTGCGCGCAAACTTCTTAATGAGATCGCCAATGCGAGTTTGGGGTGGAATCCGGCAAGTAATATTGATCGTGACCCTTTTTATAACAAAGTGACTGAGGTTGTTGAGTATTTACTTAATGAACCTGGTAGTGACCCTGCTGTTTTTCAGCATGCATTAGCGGATTTTGTTAATTTTCTTGAGGTGGATCGTCGGCGTACTAATTTGGTCGAACAGCGAACGGTCAACGCTGAAGATGGTAAAGCTAAATCGGAATTGGCACGTAATCGTGTGCAGGAAGTGCTTAACGAAAAAGTAGCGGGTAGATCACTACCCAAAGTCGTTATCAGCTTATTGCAAGATGCTTGGAGTAATGTGCTGTTTTTGGTTTATCTAAAAGAAGGTGAAGCAGAGGGAGCGTCAAATTGGCAGGATGCATTAAGTGTTGTAGATGACTTGCTATGGTCTGTTGAGCCAATAAGTGACGCAAGCTCACGGCAGAAGTTAATGAAAATGGTCCCTGGTTTGCTAAAGAATTTGCGCCAAGGTTTGACTCAGATTGCTTATAATCCATTTGATATGAATCAGTTGTTTGCTGATTTAGAGGTCATTCACTTAGCGCAATTAAAGGCTAAAAGTGAGCCTGCAGCTCACGCCGACCCTGAAAATACTGAGCCTGAGAAAAAAATTCCACAGCCACGACAAATCGGACGCACGCTTGATCAAGTATTGGCAGAGCGTGATGTGGATAATTCATCCCTTGCCGAACTAGATGCAGAGCTTGACCAGCAGTTAGCAAAGATTGATTCGGACTTACTTGAGGGTTTGGGCCAGGCTGCGGCGGAACCGAAAAAGGAAGAAAAAGTAGTATCAGAGCAAAAAAATGAAGCTAGGGCGCAATCTCTAGAGCAGGCGGCTGCAGTACCAGCTGAATCGCAAGCGGATAACATTGCACCGGTACAGGCTCCTTCAGCTCTAGAGCGAATGGTCGTTGATAAGCTGGTTGTTAATGGCGTTAGTAAAACTGACGAGTCGGAGTCGGAACCGGAGTTGTCAGAAGATGATCCCAGTTTAAAGCGCGTCGACGGTTTGGCGATGGGGCATTGGGTTGAGATTCACCAATCTGAAGATAAGAAGTATCGCTGTCGATTAGCTGCGGTGATTCGCAGTTCAGGTAAATACATTTTTGTTAATCGCTCCGGTATGAAAGTCGCAGAACATAGTCGTATGTCACTAGCCCAAGCCATTAAACATGGGACTATTACTATGCTTGACGAAGGTTTGTTATTTGATCGTGCGCTAGAATCAGTCATTGGTAATTTGCGCAAAGCTAAGGCTTAAACAAAAGAAGAATTTAATAGCGCTTTATTAAATTAGCCAGTCTCGTCTCACTTATCATTTCATTATTATTCAATTTAAACTTGCCTGCTTTGAGTCGGGTGAGTGCGTGTGTTTTAGTAGCGGTATTTAACGCTATTAAAGCGGTTAAGATAGTTTGTTCCTTGGTTGGGCTTAGTTTATGCTTTGGGCATAGGTTTTTAATTTTCTCTATCGAAATGAATAGCCGGCACATTCAGCTTAGGTCAATCAACTTAGGCCAATCAAATTAGGTTAATCAAAATACTGTGAGCCGACATCGTA
>CALBVI010000408.1 GCA_937969395.1 uncultured Spongiibacteraceae bacterium
TAAGAACAAAGTAGCACTTAACGTTATTTTAATGAATGAAGGCGAATTAGCCGAAAAATTACGTGAAGACAATATCGAAACGACTGTACTCAATGAGTCAAGTAACGGTAGCCTCAGCATCTTTTTCTCTTTAAGGCAGCACATCAAAGACTTTCAACCCGACGTTATTCACACCCATCGACAAAAAGAAAATATCTTAGGTTCATTTGCTAACGTACTGTCTCACCGAGCAAAATGCATACGAACGATTCATGGCGCACCAGAATTCTCACCAACAGGCCTCAAAAAAGCCTTTTACTGGCTCGATGAACTTACCGCACAACACTTACAAAACGGTATAATTTCAGTATCGCAAGACCTAAGCAACAAATTAGCAAAAACCTACCCCGCTGAAAAAATCCATACCGTGACCAATGGCATTGATATCGAAAAAACCAGAAGTAATATCAGCGAAGTTGAATTTAAACAGCAGCAACCCGATCATATCCACGTTGGTTTAGTGGGTAGATTAGATCCGGTAAAACGTGTAGATATCTTTTTAGATATGGCAGCCAAAATCTTAGCTGCAGGCAACGAAGAAGCGAAAGCCAAACAGTGGCACTTTCATGTTTTTGGTGAAGGCAATTTACTTGAAAGCCTGCAAACACAAACCCAGCAACTTAACATCACAGATGCAGTCACCTTTCATGGACACCGCCTAGATATACAAAGCTGCATAGCAGCACTTAATATTATGGTCATGCCCTCAGATCATGAAGGCCTCCCCATGGCCGCTCTAGAAGCCATGGCATTAAACACGCCATTGATTGCACATAATGTTGGGGGGCTTACGGAAGTACTTGCTGATTATCCAGAGCTATTGGTTAGTAACCATCAGGGTGAAGGGTATATGAAAGCAGTTTTAACCGTAAGTAAGAAAAATTTAGAATTAAAACTTATCGATATATATAACGCGTCATCTAACGGTAATACTATTTATAATATATATCGACAATATTATTTAAAAAAATGATTTAACCCATCAATTACAAAATTGGATAACCCAACTCTTTCAACATATCACCAGCAATCTCACTGATTTTAGTAATTTGCTCTGAGGACAAACGATCAATACTGACTTGATTCAAGTCTTTTACACTCGTCTCTCGCTCATGTATCTGAAAGCTTTGCTCATTATCAAAACTTGAAAAGTTTTCTACATTTAAAAAATTGGCAATCCCATTCAATACATTCAAAGGGTCTTTTGCCAGTTCTTCATAGCTAATCTGATGATAATTTTTAAGATGTTTAGCATCATCAAATAAGATTTCATTACCTCTCTTCCATTGTTTGATAGAATCTTCAATCGGCCAATCTTCTCCTAAATGCTGAGGGTCACCTTTGCGACTAATGCCTTCAGCAACAGCATAACCATTACGAACAATTGCAATAAAATGTGCATTCTCAAAATTCTTCTGGAACCACCGTGTTCTAGCACTATTCGGTGGTGACTTTTCCAGTAAAATAGGCTTAGACAAATCCAATCGCATAGCCCACTCGCGCTTTATGCGATCAACATTAGGCCCACTACTATTTTCATCAAGGCGAAATAATCTCTCGTTGCCCACCCACATTCTAGGCAACCCAACATCATAATCTTTTACAAATTGATCAGTGATAAAATGCCCCTCTGTTGGCAAGCCAGAAATCGAAGGGTGCTGGCTTAACAGCTCCGCCAACAAAGTTGTTCCCGAGTTATAACAACCTACCAAAAACACCCATTTTTCGGGTTTTGGCTCCTTAGTACATAATATCCTTAGCTCACGCCAAATATTCCCTAAACTCTCCCTCAATACGTGGCGAAATTTTGTAGCAGCCATTGATTTTCCTAATTTCTATAATTTAAATAATAATTCTAAAATAGATAACGAAAGCCTAGCTTATTTCAGGCATATCATAACCATACCGTTCAATAATGAACCGTTCTTTAGCCGCTACTAAATCTAATGTTTTCTGATTGTAATAATAAGCTGCTTCACGTCTTTTTGAAGTATTAATTTTTTTCTTACCACGAGAAAACAGCTGCACTCGCTGCTCATCCGTTATATCTATACCCGCCTGCTCTAATGCAAGTGCAAAATCTTCTTCTAAATTTTCATTACGGACAACATAGTCAACATGTGAAAACTCATCCCATATGCAGTCTAATTGACCCATATCAACCACCTCATTCTTTGAATACAAGCGCTCATCTAAATGAGTGAATAACTTTAAATATCGATACGTTAAAATACCAAATTCAGATGAAAAAGAGCTAAAGCCAAAACCTTCGCCGATATCATACTGCCTGCCCTCGCCTAACAATAACCCCAGCCAACAGCGGAAGCGTTCTGGGTCATCATGATCTTCATAACACCACCTCCATAAATCAACCGGCTTTTTAGAATCAGTCATTATCTGCTTTAACCATTCATAAGGTGAAAGCCAGTTCTTACCCATTTCTTTCGGTAGCTGTCGATAATAGTAATTAAAATCATAGCGGCGCACTGTTTGACTATAAACACTCCCCTCCCCTGCACAGCCGTAGGCCCATAAAGATACATACCAATCCCACGGATTTCTGATCGACCCCAGAATAAATCGATCTTTATATTTTTCATTGAGCCTATTATGTTTGCCCTCTTGTACCCCGCCAACCAAGTCAGCCAACAATGAGCAAATATGTGTACCGCCGGTTTTATGGAGTTCAACAAAAACTAATTTATCCGTAACAAACATATAACCAAATCCGATTAAATTAAAAGTGGTATTATAACAACAATGCTGACTAGACGTTATCGACTGTTATCCATATTATTACACTCCTTGAATAGACACTATTCCCAACAACTGCAAATACTACAGCTTGATCTTTATGCGAAAAATCTATAAACAACTTTTACCTTACGAAACTAGGTTCTGGCTTTACAAGCTACGCAACCCTTCGCACTTTAAACGCCTTCGCAGTATTGTGAACCCATCGCCAAAAGGTGATTTTTCATTACGATCATTCGATAACATGGAGTGTATTTTTGTCCATATCACCAAAAGTGCCGGTACTTCTATTGCTAGCAGTTTGTTTGAAGAATTACCTTATCACTACACCGCACCTCAGTATCGTGTAATCTACGGCCGCAAAAATTTTAATCGCTATTTTAAATTTGGATTTGTACGCAACCCCTGGGACAGACTCTATTCAGCCTACTCATATCTAAAGGGTGGCGGCTGGAATGAAAAAGACCAGCAGTGGGCTGCAGAGAACCTTAGCAATGTAAGCGACTTTAATGACTTCGTTTTAAACTGGCTAACGCCTGAGCGCCTGTACAGCCATATTCATTTCTGGCCCCAAAGTCGCTTTATCTGTGACCATAAAGGCAAGATCTTGCTAGATTACATTGCTTATTTTGAAAACATAAATACAGACTTTGGTAAAATTTGCCAGAAATTAAACCTGAACAAGCAATTAAGCCACACCAATAGCTCCAAACGCGAGAGCTACTTAAATATCTATAGCGAAGATGCCATAAAGAAAGTTAACTCATTATATTCAAAAGACATCGAGTTATTAGGCTATTCTTTTGACTCAATAATAAACCCAATCAAGCAAACCTTATAAGCCACCATGAAAAAAACACCTCGTACAAAAAAGCCGGGATTGTTACTTGTTGCCAACTGGGATTCCAATGTTGGTTATGCGTGGTGGTTAATGGAAAGTTACTGGGTAGAAATTGAAAAGCTCTATGGCGCTAACCATAATGTACACCTTTGCTACCCCAGTATAAGCACTCTACCCACCAATATCCAAAACTCCAATATCACAATACACAAGTTTTCGATATTTCCTAGCAATGGAAATTTGTTACAGCAGTGCTTCTTCCTTTACCAAAATAACATACAATGTATTTATTTCTCCGACCAACCCGCATTAAGCTGGACTTACCCGCTCTATCGACTGTGCGGCGTAAAAAAAATTATTGTACATGATCATTGCCCGGGCCTAAGAACAAAGCCCCAGAGAGTGAAAAAACTCATTAAAAGCATTATTATGCGACTCCCATTCGTTACCGCTAATGCTCATATCGGCGCTACACAGTTTGTTCAACAGAGGGCTATAGACGTTACGCGCATCCCACCAACAAAAACCTATCATGTTGCAAACGGAATACCCACCGAATACAACAAAGAGCATATCAACAATCACAAATATTTTGATATTCCAGAAGACCGGCTCATTATGGTCTCAACAGGTAGGGCCAACCACTATAAAGGCATACCTTTTGTGTTAAATTGTATGGCAGAGCTGATACATCAACGTAAGTGCAAGAACTTACACTTCTTATTCTGCGGTGACGGCCCTAATTTAAAAGAATTTCAACAACAGGCACACTCACTTAATATTAGCGAATATGTCACCTTAGCAGGCCGACAAAATGAAGTTGATAAAATACTTAACGCTAGTGACTTTGCAATTCACCCATCTCAAGGGGAAGTTGGGTATTCATTATCAATCCTTGAGTATATGAGGGCGGCACTACCGGTCATCGTCTCTAATAACCCGTCAGTATGCAGCGCCACCGAACATAAAATCACAGGCCTTATATACACCGCCAATGACATCTACTCAGGCTGCGAACAGATCCTAACTGTACTTAATGATGCCGATTTACGATCAAAAATGGGGACATCAGCACAACAGCGTTTTCAAAAAAAATACTCTCTACAAAAAACGCACGAATCCTTACATGAAGTAATGCAATCAATCTATCCTCTACAGTAAGATCCGGAAATCAAGACATGGCTAATAATGGCGGCAGCCAATTTGTAAAGCACTCTACAATTTACGCGACTGGCAATATCCTTCGCCAATTGGCTGGGTTCATTATGCTTCCCATCTATACACAGCATTTGTCACCAGCGGATTACGGTATTATCGGTTTATTAACCTTTGCTATTAGCCTCATTGACCTTTTATTTGGCGCCCGATTAGTTCAAGCAGTCCCTAAGTTTTATCACGAAAAAGATAGTAAAACTGATAAGTATTTAGTCGTATCAACAGCTATGATCCAAACGGCGGCAATTAGCGCCATCACATTATTTATCGTTATTTTGTTTCGTGACAACGCATCAAACCAACTATTCGGCTCTACCGACTATCAATTAGTTCTTGGTATTTTTTCAATTACAATATTAACTCAAGCCATTGAAAACTATGGTTTGTTATTTTTACGAATACAACGAAAAGCGTGGACTTTTTTGATATTCAACCTCAGCAAACTTATCTGCCAACTTAGCCTCAACATTTATTTTGTTGTTTATCTCGATATGGGAGTAATGGGCGTAGCAATTTCAACAGCCAGCGTCTCTGTTTTATTTGCCTTAGTTTTAGCTATTATAACATTTTACAAGACGGGAATTCGTTATTGTTCGGAACTGGGAAAGCGCTTAATAATTTTTTGCTGGCCACTCTGGGCCGCTGGATTTGCAGGACTCTATATAGGATCAGCAAACCGATACTACATGCGTTTATTTAGCTCACTAGAAGACATAGGCTTATTCGAACTCGCTACTCGCTTTACCATGATCTTAACCGTATTAATTTGGCGCCCAATTAATCTTTATTGGCAAACTGAGCGATTTGAATACTATGACGCTAAAAAACCTGCACACGCAATCTATAATAGCGTATTTACTTACACCAGTACTCTACTGATTATTGCAGGACTTGGAATTAGCTTATTCTCTAGCCCTGTAATACAATTAATGGCAACCGAAAGTTATTTTTCAGCAGCAAAAGTAGTACCTTTTTTAGTTATAGCAGCGATACTATCCTCACTAATCACTTATTCTAACTTCAGTTTTTTAATCGCCGACAAGACCAAATGGATAGCCAAAAACAACTATTTAACCATGCTACCAGCAACTCTATTCTACCTGCTTCTAATACCTGACTATGGTTTTTATGGGGCCGGCATAGCATATATGCTAACATTATTAATACAATTCATATTAGTCCACCAAGCATCAAAAAAATATTTTGATATGCGACTGAACATTACCCCCTTATTCATAAACATAGGTATTTTAGTAGCTGCGTGTCTCTCAGCAGAGCTACTAAATAATGAAAAAGAGCTTATTTGGAATATAACAATACGAGCAGGTATATTTATTACTGGCCTCATATTGATCTTAGGTGTAATGCTATCGAACAACACTATACGTAAAGAAACTATTCGTGTCATTACAAAGCGATTTTAGCTAAAACTGATGTCAATCAAAATCTTCATATCCAAGTTCACTCACAACACCCCCGAACTTTTCTTTAAATTTTTTGATCTGCGGCTCGTCAAAATAACTTTTCCACTTACTCGTTTTCTTTGAAGAAACGTGATCCATAAGACTCAGTTCAGTATCATTTTTTCTGCTTATATCATGCACCTGAGCAAGTGCCATGACATCATGTTCACTCGACTCACATAAACCAAGAAATTCAAATATATCCACAAAAGACTGATCAAAAACCTCCATGATTTTTTCGAATTTCATTTCAAGAATGCGTGAGTCGTGGTAATTCCATTGTCTCATGGCCGCAATAGTCCAATCGCCATAATGCTCCATCTCAAAAATAAGCCCCTCGCCTTGACTTAATTCATTTAAATTTTCTTGATAGGATTTTGAATTCAAAGACTCAATATATTCTATTTTGAACGCTTCTGATTGATGCTGCAGCGAATAAGGAACATTTGGAAACAATATTGGTGAAACCAATGAAAAGTCTTTATTAACACACCACTTCTCATTTGTCCTACAATGATACAAATATCCTGAAACAATAATATCTCTTGGGTCTCTACATACATGTACACCTAAAAAGTCTTTAGGTAATTTACTAACATCCGCAATTGAATGGCAAAAAACTAATACATCTTTATCAGGTATTCTATCAACTTCTCCAAAAACTGAACCAAAAGACCAGCCATTAGCCCTAGCGATATCACCAAAAACCTTCTGCATGAGAACAGTTCCCACCTTGTGATGACAAAAAATATAAATAGGCATAGACAGACGCCTATTACGAACAGCGGGGAAAACCGTCGCTAAAGCACGCTTCATCAATCGTTTAATATCGCTGTATTTTTCACTCATAAAAATAAATTTTCCTAACTATTATTTATTATCAACTAGTTCTTTATATAGAGTATTAATTTTTCTACCAATCACATCAATATCGTAATTTTCTTCGACCCAAGCTCTACCGGCCGTTTGAATCACATCCCACTGCTGTTTTTTATCGATAACCAACTGCAATGCCTCCGCTATAGCATCAGCCGAACGATCATCCACTAAAAAACCGGAAACACCATTGTCAATACACTCTGGAATCCCACCCGTATTCGTCGCTATGGTGATAAGGCCTGCCGCTTGTGCTTCTTGGAGCACAACACCTTGAGTTTCTTCATGAAAACCATCTTCAGACTTTAGGCTTGGTAGAATAAAAATATGAGAACCTGCATAAATCGCTCTTAATTCTTCATCGGTCAAACCTGAATAAAAATCGACTTTTTCTTCTATCCCCAACTCCTTGCTCAACTCCTCTAACACGACCCTATCTGGGCCATTGCCAACCATACGATATCTCAAATTAGCACCTTGCTTTATCATTGTTGCAACAGCAGTTAGCGCATACTTTTGACCCTTATCTGGATGAAAACGACCAACCGTCAGTACATTAATTTCACCAGCAGGGAAAGGCCTTACCTTAAAAGGGAAGTCATTTAAATTAATACCTTGGGGTAAAATACGAATCTTACCGCCATCAACACCCAAACTCATATATTGAGTTTTAGCGAACTCAGTATTAACTAAAATAACTGACGACATATCAGTATAACGTTTACGCTGAGTAGCTGTGATTGGAACAACGCCCGCAGGAGGAAGACCATGAAAAGTAATAACAAAAGGTTTTTTAGCAGCCCAAACTAACGGTAAAAACTTATTGCCCGCCATCTCACTATGAGAATGAATAACATCAATCTCACCCAACCAAAAATTGGGAATCAAAAACAAGCTATATATTTTTTCTTTAAGCGTAAATTCCTGACTAAAGAGCACATTTTTATAAGCCTTTATTCCATAAAAAAAAGTCTTGATACCTGTAGCACTGGCAAAACCTGAAAATAAATTCTTCAGTAAACCTGAGCGATCCTCAGGCACCAACTGACTACATTCAATCAGGTTATAGCTATCGACATCAGAAGAGTAAACCGTTAATTCAGCACGGCGAGCCAAAATTTTATTTAACCCACCATTTTTTATTATTTGTACTAACTGATTAATTAACCACGGCTGAATTAAACTGGGGAAAGTCGCAGTTATGGTCAATACATTGATAGCAAAACTAGCCGAAGGCTGATTATTATCTGTCATGTAATGTTCCCTAGATTACAAACCGCTTTAGACTGCTTGGCAACCAACTCCAGCGCTGTTGAATTTGATGGTTTTTCTTCTTAAAAGTATTCAGCTGAATATCAAAATCTGGAATCTCAGCAATCTGCTTATCCATCAATTGATTAGCATACTCATAAAGTTTTATATCTAATTGATTATATGCCTTAATGGCAGCGATATCAGACTCACTGATTTCACTTGTTGTTTTTCTTATTTTAGAAATATTCTCGCGGATATAATGCGGACTTCTTTCCCATTCTAATAGTTTTGCCAATAACAACACCGACTCATCAAACCGTTCAGTAAGCCCTACCCATATAAACTTATCTTCGATATGTTTTTTTACATTTTCAAACAAAGCTTCATTACAAGCATTAAACGCATACTCATCTAAATCGCCATTTAAAAATCGACATTGGCCATTATTCATTCCGACCGATATGCCACTACTAACAAAATCGGCGATAGTCATTCCACCACCATGAACTTGTTTATGCAGCGGATTATGCGCATTCTTTTTAATATAATAATATTGTGATATAACCCGCTCTACAGGGCTTCTTAGCACGGTGATATAACGACTATCTCCCGGCAAGTGCCTGTGCATGCCGTAGGGCATATGCCCTTTCAACAAACAAATATTTTCTTTTTGCTCATTGGGCTTACTCATAAAACCAGCGATCTCTGGTTCAGAGTAACGCGAACCAAATAGATTTTGGATTCCCGATTGAGGGTACCGCGCATTCAGCATCACATGAAAAGTACTACCGGCGGTTTTAGGAATATGTATAAATATTAACTTTTCTTTCATCTTAACAAACTCACTCATTTTACCCATTTATAACCATCTAAATACAATAAAAAAACACAAACAATTATCGTCGAGAATATTTTTTTATATTTGAATTTGACACCGACTTTTTAAATGATCTAAAACTACCAAGCACTCGACCGCATATATACATAACATCAATAAGGTATGCTTTAATAAATAGCTCAACTGTTATTTTTTTAATTTTAAATCGTTTCCATCGTTTCATAGTCAAAACAAACGGACAAAAAACAATGAGACCCAAGCCTAAAATAGAAAGCCTAGTATCAAACATAAAACCAATAACCGAAAGTAACACACCCAACAAGAACACATGAGTGAGCAAAAAAATACTATCTGTTAGCACTTGAGGAAATTTCTGATAATAGTCTTCAGCAAACCACATCTGACGCTTTATAAATGATTGCAGGGTGTTAGGGTAGCCCAAATGAATAACACTCAACTCACCCAGCATGTCAACTTTATAATCGTTAGCTATCAAACGATCCGTTAAATCAGTATCTTCACCAGCACTTAGGTTTTCATCAAAACCACCGATTGCGCTAAAAGCAGACTTATCACTAAAGATACAACCTCCAACCAAAGTCTTTTGATAAACATGCTCTTTTGACGAGCTTAGTAGCCAGCCACTTTCAATCCAAGACGGGTTATCACGCAATAGATACAAACCACCAACGACATCCCTACCCTCTGATAATTTAGTAACACCTAACTGAATCCATCCTTTTTCTATCACACAATCAGAATCTAAAAAAACTAGCACATCGCCCTTGGCATGTTCCGCCCCATAATTTCTCACACCACCAACATTTACATCTTTTTTTATCAGCACTTCCACATCATTAAAAGTCGCTGCAATATTGAGAGTATTATCAGTCGAGCCATTATCAACTAAAATAATTTGTAACTTTTCTTTGGGGTAATCAACGTTAACCACTGACGTCAAGCAGGCGGCCAGATACTGCTCTTCATTAAAAACAGGAATAACAATTGTTACGACGGGCTGCATAAACATCAACTCATTTAAATTATAGTTTTCTTATTATTGAAAGTACTTCAATTAACATTACTTTTAATAACTCTCATTTTTCCTGATTTCTCTCGAGGTATTGACTCCAAAAGATGAAACTTAGTTGTGATATCTGACGACAAATTCACTCGCAGCTCTGCAGTAATTTCTCCAGCAATCTGCTCAGACCACTCACCTTGAGGTACCACATTTATAACAAAATGACTTTGTGTTTCTTGTATAACTTGAAACTGTTTAAAAATCGGCCCCTGCTGCTGTATGCTTTCAAAAATATACATGACAGACTCAGGGTGCAATTGACGCCCATCCGACAACGTAATCATATCGTACGCTCTGCCATGTATGCCTTTCAATGACGGTAATTTAACACCACACCCACACGGCTCGTAATCTATTGTAGCGAAATCACCTAAGCGATACCTTATCAATGGATTAGCGTAATTAAACAAATCTGTTACTACAACTTCACCGCTGTCACCTTCTCCATCCAGCTCTACGATCAGATTGTCAGCCATTATGTGCATACTGCCATGGCCACATTCGTGAGCTACAGACCCTACTTCACCGCAGCCATATTCATTAAAAACATTAACACCAAAAGACTTCGATATTCTGTCACGCGCTAATGGTGTCAGTACTTCTGATGTCGTAATAACTGAAACCAAACTCGGTAGTGATAATTTATTTTCAATGATATAAACAGCAAAAGCTTCTATGACGCTAACGTAACCGTATAAATATTTTGGTCCTTTAACAGATAACAATTCATAGTATCTGCGAAAACTATCATCAGATAAATTAAACGCAGAAACCCTTACCCTGTTGGATAAAAAATCTATTAATTTAGCTTTTTTCTTGTCTTTACTACCATGTGGAATTCCCCAGAATCTAGCTTGCATATCACCAATACTAACACCGGCCCACTCATAAGCCCTCCATGTGGCAGCTCTTTCTCGAGCCAACGCACCGGGGTTCTTATATAGTTTTACAGGCTCCCCTGTTGAGCCACCAGTAGTTTTCGTAGATGACCAATGGCGTTTATAGGTTGCTATAGTTTCTTTATTTTCTATCAGTTGTTGTTTTGTCAAATAGGGAAATGACTTTAGGCTCTCAATTATCGTTTTACCCTGATCTAAAGCTTTTAAAGACTCTTTTGCATAATTTTTATAATATGAAGAGTAGCTCGCAGTATGTAGTAGCAACTTTCTTAATTGTGCACGCTGGTACTGCTCCAAACTTTTCGGATCATCAAATTGACGCTTACGATATTGTTCTAAATAGCAAGAAACGAACTCGCCCTTCAGCATTGTTACGGGGTAATACACAAAATACTTCGATAAAAAACTATTCATTAGCTTATTTTCCAGAACAAACAAATAAGCCCGCTTATCAACTAAGCGGGCTTATTTGTTTGCATTACACTTTTAAACTACTGGAAAATTACTAAGCCAGTAGGAGGTGCAGGGCGAGGATCATCCTCTGGCCCAGTATAACTATCCGCATAGACAATGCTATCAAAATAAATATAACCAGACACATCATTGTTATGCTGAAAATTACCATTAAATGAGATATCTACAATACTGCCTATAGTTATATTCGTTTGTTCCTCAACAGGGGATGCATCAAAACTATCTGCAGGACTTACGTAAAGTTTATAGTTACCGTCAGCTGCCGAATCTGAGCTTTCTCTTGTCCACACCTCTTCAAAGTAGAACCACTGATCTTTTTCAAGATAATACTTTGGTGTTGACTTGCCTCCAGGCAAAGACAGCTCTAACTGCAAGTTCCGCTGAACCGATAGTTTTAGTGTCGTTGAATAAGTAGAGGATCCTTCTTTCTTAAAATGAGCATAACCCAGCTTTAACGTTGTCCCTGGTAGAGTAGTTTCAGACGGTATATAAATATAAAAACGTCGAGAAAGCGTCTCGCCGTAATCAAAGTCAGAAGCACTCACGCCCTTTAAATAATTTATTGCTTTATTACAATCTGAGCGTCGGTTTATGTTATTCCCAACAATCCCATTAACATCACACTGGTAAGGTATTTTAATTGAATCGCCAACGTTTATTTCACTTTCAGAAAACAAAGATTCCGCTAAAAACGATAACTTATCAAAACAAACCTCACTTGATGATGAGCTAGTAACATCCCAGCGACTAAATGCATTACTCTGATTAAAGATAGACGAAGCCCACGTACCGCCAGCTATCGATACGCAACTGTTCGCAATCTCAGCCTGAGTAATTTCAATCTCTTCAGACCCACACTGATTACACCAATTGTTTCGACCTGCAAAATTTAACCGCCAAGAATACGCACCTGTATACGACCTATCATTAGAAATGCTGTACATATCATCAGGCCCAAACATCATGGACGTGCTGATTGCATCAGGATTACTTTCAGATATAGGCTCAGGCCAAGACCATACAGGGCTCGGGTCAGTATTAATTTCACCCGATTCAAAATCCTGCTCAAAAAAGACTTCGGCCATGCTGCTAGAAACAACGCCGGCAAACACGATCCCAGCAAGCATATTCCTTGTTATAGAATGACTCCAACGCTTACCTAATAAATACCCCATAACACACCTCATAATTAGCACTAGACTGAATATAATGAACCATTAACGCTAAATCCAGACTTGTTTCACTCTACCACTCTAAATGCGAACCACCTCTCTGCTACAGGGTGCTATACATCCAATTTCATATAGAATTTATACGTGTATACCCTAACCTCAAACAGTAATAGCTAAAACTAAACAAACGTAATTATGCTTTTTTAACTGCCTGAACGGTTGTATTTAATAACGCGCAACACAATGCCAGATGTATCCACATATAAGGGTAATAAACAATAGATACAAACTGACCCGCAATGAGGAAACCTAAAAAACCAACCGCCAGGCCTTTACTGATGGGAATACGCCAATCTTCTTGTAACCCCTGCTTAATCAGCCTTTGCCGCACTAATGACGGTATTTTGAAACCTTGCCATATCAATAGCAAGTATATAAACAAGCCCAAAAAGCCAAGATCAGCCCCTACTTGCACAAAAATATTATGCGCTAACTCCGCGGATTCATACAATAAATCCTGCGGGTAGTAATGATTATAATAAGTAGGGAAGTTAAAATACCCCACCCCTAGCAACGGGTATTCCAACATCATATCAAAGCCATGCTCCCAATATAATAAACGCTGCTCCGAGGTTCTATCGTCACCAGCGCTTTGAAAGCGCTCTAACTGCTCAGCAGGCAAAGCCACATAAAGTAGCCCGACAAAAGCAGTCACCAAAAACAATGACCTCATTGATACCTTGCCATGTAAAAATACAAAATACCCTTGCACTAATAAAGCCAATTGCGCACCGCGCGAGCTTGCAGCCATAACTGTCATAGCTGCAGTTATTGGAAATAGCCTCACCATCCATAACCGCCAACCACTAATATATTTTTTTGCCACCTCATAAAAATAATAGGAGACACCAAAAAAAACACACATCTGTGCTGCCAGCTCACCGGAATTGGTAAAAAACCCTGGAGGCCCCCGTATACCCCAACTTGTGAATGCGAATCCTCGCATAGCCCAGGTTTTAGCACCGAATAACGACAATTTAAATGACGCTAATAGGAAGATAAGCAGGAAGATTAAGAAGCGCTTTTCATTGGTAACAATGACTTGTATCAGATAAAAAATAATCAGCCAGAGATAAAAATTACTTAACAATTTGTATGATATTTGGCTGTTAAAAGCCGCCATACTGGACAAAACAATAACGATATAATACAACACCATTAAATAATTTGATGGTGTTGTTATTCTTCCGCCAAATTTACCCTCTGCTGCCCAAAACATGGCAGACAAAACGATAGTAAGTTGAGTCCACGGTAAAAAATCAAGCCCTGAAATAATTGACTGCGGCCGCACATATTCACAAAAGAAATAGCCACAAATAAAAAAAAAGGCGAGACCTTCCGCCCTAAATGCTGACCACAACGTACCAAACTCAAGCTTAAATAATGACTCGATTGATATATTTTTATCGGAGTTGCTCAACCAGCCCCCTTACCGCACCGAGAATTTTATTACCACAAATTGAGAAATGCTCATCAATAGCAGAATAAGGGTCATGGATGTAGGCACTTTTGTTGTTATTGCTCCACAGCCCAGCCAAGGTGACTTGCGCTTTTTGGGCGTTATGTTTTTTTATACCATCTAAATGCGCCGGCTCCATAGCAACCAATAAATCATCATGATTAAATACAACATCTTTTATATTGGTTGTTTTGTGAACAGTTAAATCTAAACCTAGATCAGCAGCAAAAGCTATAGCTCGTTTATCCGCGGGGTCATTACCTCTACACGCTAAACCACAAGAAATCGTATTAGCGCCTAACTGCCGAGCATAATATTCTGCCAGTGAGCTTCTGCAAATATTACCATGGCAAAGAAATACAATACGGTTTACTCTAGCCCAATCAATTTTTTTGCATTGCGCATATTGCCCCAAGCGATAAAACACTTTGTATTTTATAAAATTATAAAGTCCCCGATTGGAGCCATAATGCAATTTGATATTTTTTTTTAACAACACTTACACTCACTTATTTCAATTAATTACCAGCCGCCTCAATACAACTATGCAACCAAGCCAGCAGAAAATTCTAATCCTTGACGCCAATCAACGCAGCGCACTTGCCGCCTGCAGATCACTTGGGACGAACCCTGACA